>CAXIBS010000021.1:0-25367 GCA_964022585.1 uncultured Colwellia sp. | reverse complement strand
TCTAACGTACTTGATAAAGTATCGTTAGTTTACGGTCAAATGAACGAGCCTCCTGGAAACCGTTTACGTGTTGCCATGACTGGTTTGACTATGGCAGAAAAATTCCGTGACGAAGGTCGTGACGTATTATTCTTCGTAGATAACATTTACCGTTATACTCTTGCGGGTACTGAAGTATCAGCTCTACTTGGTCGTATGCCATCAGCGGTTGGTTACCAACCAACTCTTGCTGAAGAAATGGGTGTATTACAAGAGCGTATTACTTCAACTAACAAAGGTTCAATCACTTCAATCCAAGCGGTATACGTACCTGCGGATGATTTAACTGACCCTAGCCCAGCAACTACTTTCGCGCATTTAGATGCAACAGTTGTACTATCTCGTGATATCGCTTCACAAGGTATCTACCCAGCTATCGATCCTCTTGACTCTACTTCACGTCAATTAGATCCACTAGTTGTTGGTACTGAGCATTACGATACAGCGCAAAGTGTTAAATCAACACTACAACGCTACAAAGAACTTAAAGATATCATCGCCATCTTAGGTATGGATGAGTTATCTGAAGAAGATAAGCAAACAGTATCTCGCGCACGTAAGATTCAACGTTACTTATCTCAACCGTTCTTCGTTGCTGAAGTATTTACAGGTTCTCCAGGTAAATATGTATCATTAAAAGACACCATTGCTGGCTTTAAAGGCATTTTAGCAGGTGAATATGATGATATGCCAGAGCAAGCGTTCTACATGGTTGGTGGTATCGAAGAAGCTGTCGAGAAAGCTGCTAAGATGTAATCAACTAGTGAGTATCTAATTACATGTTAGATACTCACATTATTAGAGGTCGAGTCAAATGGCATTATTTACTGTTAATCTAGATGTTGTTAGTGCACAAGAAAGCTTGTTTTCAGGCAGCATTAAATCATTACAGATCACAGGTAGTGAAGGTGAGCTAGGTATTATGCCTGGTCATGCACCTTTATTGACCTCACTAAAACCAGGTATGGCACTAATTACTAAAGAAGATAATAGCGAAGAAGTTATTTATCTTTCAGGTGGTATGTTAGAAGTTCAACCAAATCACGTTACCGTTCTAGCTGATGTAGCTACACGAGCAGATGATTTAGATGAACAAGCTGCTCAAGAAGCAAAACAACGTGCAGAAGACAACATGAATGCCCATGGCACTGATGTTGATTATGCCGCGGTTGCTGCTGAGTTAGCACGCGCTGTAGCACAATTACGTGTTATACAAGCAACTAGCAAAAAAGGCTAACGTATAGACGATTCTTAATCGTTCTATAGACAGTTTTAGTGAATTGATTATAAATACCCTGTTACGATAAGTAACAGGGTATTTTTTTGTCTTAAGGTTTTGTAAAGGTTAGTTCAGGGTATTAATGTGTATTTTGACACAAGAAAATATACTTCAATAATGGATGTAACAAAGGCAAACTTAATATAAAAGTGGGAGTTTAATTCTTGCTTATTAGATGTGTCAGGAAGTGACTTGATTTATTTGTATACGAAAAGCTATAAATGCACTAAATAATAGCTTAAAAAGCCAATCAAATTGACTGGCTTTATTACCTTTAGGAGTTGTGTTTATTGACCTTTCGGGTTGTATATCCAAAGAGCATTATTAATGTGCTTACTGGTATCTTCACCAATCATGACACGACCATCATCCATAACTACTAGATTATCAGGGTTTGATATAGCATTGACATCACACTTGTTACCGTTTTCATCTCCTTCTGAATTATATGCGCCGCCAACAACCACAGGCTCCATTCGGCTAACATTATAATCTGAATCTAAGCCAAAACGATAAACGGCTCCACATTTAGCTGAAGAGTCAAGTTGAATATCCCCTATTTGGTCCACCATGCCTTTTCCTACTTCCGACATAGCAACATACATATAAGGAACTGAACCACTGGCAGCACCATCGTAGTTAATTACAACTCCTTCCATTTTGCGAAACTCGGTTGTTGCGCCTTTTGCTTTAGCTGCTCGTAATGTTTCAATAAATGCATAACGATCATCGCCACTACCATTTGTAGCCCAGTCATCTATTTCAGCTTGAGTGATATAGCTGGTGCTGCCTTCAACAAAATCTGATTCAGATATGCCGTTGTATGAATCTATCCAAGTTTTAATTTGCGTATTGTTACTGGTACCTAATTCTATCCACTCAATATCAAAGCCAGATTTTGCAGGATCATTATTCGCGTCTTGAGTCAGTTTTGCAGCATACAAAGTACCTGCACTTAAATCTCCGGCGGTTGTAGCGATAAATTTGTAAAATGCTTTATTACTGCCGTCATCAGTAGTGTAAACAGTCTTCCAATCAGGCATGACAACTGAATTTTCGTGAGCAACACGGCCTAGTGTAAAGTGTTTAACTGGGGTTGGGCTAGAAGATGTAGGGTTCATTATTTCAATAATATAACCATAATCATAAGGGTTGGGCAATGTTGAAGATTGAAGGTATGTCTGCAAGTTTTTTACGTCGGTATAACTAGGGTAGCCATCTAAGTAGTCAGTATTATTCCACTGTGAAGTATTTTCAGCTTCATAGTTTTCTTCAGATGTTAATGGTGTATTCCATGGAGATAACGTACCAAAACAATTAATTAATGTTCCTAAAACAGATGAAAAATCAACATTCATTATATCGCCAGTAAGCCAGCTACCGTCACTTTCTTTTGATAACTCCATACGACTCATTGCACCAGGACGGTCTTCCCATGCGGTAAACAAGTATCCGCTACTCCCATCTGCAGAAGTTGGGACGAAAGCATTAAAGTCAGGGTCCTGAGATTGCTTTATTTCTGTTAAACCATCTGAAGTCGTGATTGAGCCTAAACCATGAGGTAATTGGTTATTAAATGTATCACCAGCATTACCAAGTACTTGATATTGACCAGCAACTAAACGAACAGAAAGCTTTTCTTCATCTGTTTGTGGCACTGATAAACTTGAAGTCATAGGATCTAATTCACTCCAATCCATACCTGTTACAACACCTACTTGTGCTGCCGTATCATTGCCAGATAGATCTGAGGGATGCTGAACATTAAAAAATAATTCGTCATTATCTGATAAGAACATACCTGTAATTTCAGCACCAACAGGTACCGTTGCAAGCCGTATTAGTTTTGCAGGAATTGTTAAATCATTACCGTTAGAGCCATTTGCTCCATTAGTACCATCTTTACCATCGTCGCCATCACACCCAGTTAGCATTGAGGTACATAAAGCTATTGATACCAAAGCGGCGATTTTATTTTTTTTTACTTTAAGCATTTTGTTTTCCTAAGATTATATTTCAAGACAGTAATAATCTAATAAGGAGATATGACAATTAGGTGATCAATTTTTTACTATATATGAATTATATATGAAGGAAATATGATTCAAATTACTGTCATAAACGCCCTTTATACTCGGCTGATTAAAAGTGATATAAAAAATGAGACTGTTATGAATAATATTGTGCTAATTATTAGTGTATCTTTAATTATTGTTTTTACTGTACTGGCAGGTGAGTCAAACGGTAAAAGTAATGCTGCATCATTAATACCGCATATAGATGCCAGTAAAAGAATAACGCCAAGCGCAAATGGCAGCATTAATGAAGAAGCCCCAATTCCTGCTCAGTGCTACACAAAAACAGAAGGGATAAATAACCCTTGTTACACTTGCCATCAAACTTATTCGACTCCAAAAGATAATAAATATCGGACAAATCTTCGAAATGATGGTGCAAATCAGGGGTTGTATAACTTTTCTGATGAAGGCGAAACCAATCACTGGAACAATTTATTTGTTGATCGACGACAATGGATGAAACAAATAACTAATGAGCAAATAGCAAAATATGTCGATCAGGATAATTACAGTGATTTGGCTCAAAAACTTAAAAATAGACAGTGGCAAGGGTTTATTCCAGACTTAAAAAACTACCACCTAGCAAAAGCAGCGTTTGATAAAAAAGGAATTGCAAAAGATGGTAGTGGATGGGTTGCTTTCAACTATAAACCTTTTCCTGGTACATTCTGGCCTACCAATGGTGCAACTGATGATGTACTTATACGGTTACCTGAAGAATTTAGGCAACTCAACGGACAGTACAACGAAAGTATATATTTAATTAATTTATCACTAGTTGAAATGGCGATAAAAGATCTAAAAGAAATTGATATTTTTACCGTGAATGAAATTGATATAGATACCGATATTAACAAAGATGGAAAAATAACATCGACAGTTGAGGCTTTGAAAACAAGGAGTTTCTTTGTAGGGGATGCAAAAAACATCAGGGTTGCTCGTCAACAATATCCAGTTAAAACAGAGATAATGCATTCTGTTCGTTATGTTGGTGTTGATGAAAATGATCAAATATATACGCCTAAAAGAATGAAAGAATTACGTTATATGACTAAAACTAAATTATTATCTGATGGCGCAATAGACACAGCATATCGCAGAGAGCGAAAGGAAAAGTTAGATGAACAACTACCCCATTATACAAAGGTGAAAGATCGAGGTTTCAATAATAAATTTGGCTGGCTAATTCAAGGATATATTGAAGATTATGATGGAGAACTAAGGCCTCAATCATATGAAGAAACTTCTTATTGTATGGGCTGTCATTCTGCTATTGGCACAACTATTGATCAAACCTTTGCTTTTCCTCGTAAAGTTACTGGCAAAGCTGGTTGGGGTTATCTTAATTTAAAAGGTATGGAAGATGCTCCATCACTCAACCAGAAACAAGGTGAAATTTTACAGTACTTACAAGTGAATGGAGGGGGTAATGAGTTTCGTGAAAATTTGGAAATGCTTAAAAAGTGGTATAAATCAGATGGCTCTGTTGATAAAGAAAAAGTAAAAAGGGCTGATGTTTATCAACTTATCACGCCATCAAAACAACGCGCTTATGATCTTAATAAAGCATATAGCCAAATAGTAAGGATGCAAAGCTTTATCCATGGTCGCGATGTAAATATAACTTCTGCAATTAATGCCCATAAAACAGTAGATGAATCTGTGGAACCTCTTAAAGATGAGCATAGGTTAAATGGTTGGGACATTCGCTTGAACTGGACAAAAAGCAATAACAATATTACTAACATCACTGAACAGATCAAATAAAGCTATGTATATTTTACTCATTGAAAGTTACAATATTAGAAACATTCTTTTTATGGACAAATTATGAGTCTTTCTGTCGTTATTCTTGCTGCGGGTAAAGGTACTCGCATGCGCTCGTCTTTACCTAAAGTACTACATCCTATTGCCGATAAACCAATGGTTTCTCATGTAATTGATAGTGCACGCCAACTAGGTGCTGTAAATATTTATGTTGTGTATGGCTTTGGTGGTGAAGTACTTAAAGCGACATTGACTGAAGAAAAAACGGGTGAGGATCTTACCTTCATTGAACAAACAGAGCAGTTAGGAACGGGTCATGCTGTTGATCAAGCATCACCATTCTTAACAGATGATGAAAATGTTTTAGTTCTGTATGGGGACGTACCTTTAACTAAAGTTTCTACTTTAGAAAGCCTACTTGAAGTTAAGCCTGAGAATGGTATGTCATTACTAACGGTACACCTAGCAACCCCTACAGGTTATGGCAGAATTGTTCGTACTGATGGTGACGTTGTTGGCATTATCGAACAAAAAGATGCAGCACCAGAACAGTTATTAATTAATGAAGCTAATACAGGTATATTATATGCCAATGGTGGAGACTTAAAACGTTGGTTAAGTGGGTTATCTAATGATAATGCGCAAGGTGAGTATTACCTTACCGATATTATTGCTAGTGCTCACAGTGAAGGAAAAACTATTGCTACGGCTCACCCTGAAACAGAAATTGAAGTAGAAGGTGCTAATAATAGAGTGCAACTAGCAGCACTTGAACGTGCTTATCAAGCACGCTTAGCTGAACAATTAATGGTAGACGGTGCAAGTTTACGTGACCCTGCTCGAATTGATATCCGTGGCGATCTAACAATTGGTAGTGAAGTTAGTATTGATGTCAATTGTATTTTTGAAGGTTCAGTAACTTTGGGCTGCAACGTAAAAATAGGTGCTAACTGTATTCTTGAAAACTGTAGGATTGGTGATAATGTTGAAATTAAACCTAACAGCATTATAGAAGATGCAACCATTGAAGAAGGTTGCTCTGCCGGGCCATTTGCACGCATTCGTCCTGGTAGTGTTATGAAAAAAGACTCTCATGTGGGTAATTTTGTAGAAATGAAAAAAACTACACTGGGAGAAGGGAGTAAAGCAGGACATTTAACTTATCTTGGCGATGCCCTTATCGGCCAAAATGTTAATGTTGGTGCCGGTACAATCACATGTAACTATGATGGTGTTAACAAATTTAAAACAGTAATTGATGATAATGCCTTTATTGGCTCCAATAGCTCATTAGTTGCACCTGTATCTATTGGTGCATTAGCAACAATTGGAGCAGGATCTGTTATTGCTAAAGATGTCGAGCAAGAAGATTTAGCTGTTGCTCGCGGCAAACAACGTAACATCAAGAACTGGCCTAGACCCACTAAAAATTAGCTGTAAATGAAAACTATGAATACACTCTTTTAAAGTACCTAGTAATATCATTTACTATTCCATTAAAGCCTCTTAACTTTTTTATTTTATTACTATGAAAATAATGAAGTTAAGAGGCTATTTTGTAGTGTATTACTGTTAACTAAAAGTTAATGTATTTAATATGAGTACTAAAATATTTGCAAAGATATCTAGAGGTTTATTGCTTTAAGTTTCGTTTTGAAACATAATACCCATCAAAATGAAAGTTAATCGAAAATTGATCTAAGAATCATGTCAAAAAGAAATACTCAACAACGCCGTCATCATATTATTTCTGATCTTAACCAAACTGGTGAAGTCAGTGTAGATAGTCTTGCAAAGCAATTTGACATAAGTGAAGTGTCAATTCGTAAAGATTTGGCAGCGTTAGAAAATAGTGGTTTACTATTGAGACGTTATGGCGGAGCTATTGCGTTACCATGCGAAATAACAGAGCCTAAGTCAGAAAAACTTTCAAAACAAAAGAAAACCATCGCTAAATATGCAGCAACGTTAGTTCGAGATCATAACCGAATTATTATTGACAGTGGACAAACAACGTCTGCATTAGTAAGCGAGTTAGCAAACAAAAAAGGGTTGGTTGTAATGACAAATGCTTTAAGTATTGCTAATGAAATACATGCACTTGAAAATGAGCCAACATTATTGATGACCGGTGGTACTTGGGATGCTAACTCTGAAGCCTTTCAAGGACAAGTTGCAGAACAAGTATTACGCTCGTATGATTTTGACCAATTATTTATTGGCGCAGACGGTATTGATATAGAGCGTGGTACAACAACTTTTAATGAACTCACTGGTTTAAGTCGTGTAATGGCAGAAGTGGCAAGAGAAGTTATTGTCATGGTTGAATCAGAAAAAATAGCAAAAAAAATACCAAACTTAGAATTAGGTTGGCAACAGATACATACCCTCATTACTGATGATGATTTAGATGAGTCGGTAAGAAAACAATTGATCGCTCATGGCGTAAATTTAGTATGTGCTAAAGCGATATAAAACTAAAAAAGGACATGAATTATGTGTGGCATAGTTGGTGCAGTAGCACAACGTGACGTAGCAGAGATTTTAGTCGAAGGGCTAAGACGTTTAGAATATCGTGGTTATGATTCTGCGGGTATTGCAACTGTAGATGAAAACAATCAGCTAGATAGCGTAAAGCGTTTAGGAAAAGTTAAAGAACTAGCAAGTGCATTACAAGAAACTCCATTAAGTGGCGGTACAGGAATAGCTCATACACGATGGGCAACACATGGTGCGCCAAGCGAAGTAAACGCTCACCCTCATTTATCTAATGGTACAATAGCTGTAGTCCATAATGGCATTATTGAAAATCATCAAGTCTTACGTGATCAATTACAAGCTTTAGGTTATGAGTTTATCTCTCAAACCGATACCGAAGTTATTACGCATTTAGTTCACCATGAATTAAAAACTAGTGATAATTTGTTATCAGCGGTACAAAAAACAGTTAAGCAACTTGAAGGTGCTTATGGCACTGTGGTGATGGATAGCCGTGATAAAGATAATATTATAGTCGCTCGCTCAGGTAGCCCGTTAGTTATTGGCTATGGCTTAGGGGAAAACTTTATTGCCTCTGACATAATGGCATTATTACCGGTAACTCGTAAGTTTGCATATCTTGAAGAAGGTGATGTAGCACAAGTTAGTCGCTTTGATGTTAATGTATTTGATACAAATGGTGAGCCGGTTACACGTGAAATAAAAGAAGCTAATGTTTCTCACGATAGTGGAGATAAAGGTGAATATCGTCACTACATGCTAAAAGAAACCTATGAGCAGCCTACCGCTATTCGCAACTCATTGGAAGGTCGTTTAGTGGGGGGTGTACTAGACATCAACACCTTTGGTGAAGGAGCTGATGAAATATTCAAAAATGTAGAACATGTACAAATTATTGCATGTGGCACTAGTTATCATTCAGGCATGGTTGCAAGGTACTGGTTAGAGGAACTTGCAGGTGTGTCATGTAATATTGAAATAGCAAGTGAGTTTAGGTATCGAAAATCATTTGTACCTAAAAATTCTTTATTAGTTACCATATCTCAATCAGGAGAGACAGCTGATACTTTAGCGGCTTTACGTCTGGCAAAAGAGATTGGTTATCAATCTAGTTTAGTTATTTGTAATGTTCCTGGCTCATCTTTAGTGCGTGAATCTGATCTTGCCTTTATGACAAAAGCAGGCGCTGAAATTGGTGTAGCATCAACTAAAGCATTTACTACACAGCTTGTTGGTTTATTAATGATGACTTTAGCTATTGGCCAACATCACGGAATGTCTACTGATAAACAGGCTGATATTACTCAATCACTTATGTCGTTGCCGGCAAAGCTTGATGAAGTTTTAGCACTAGCGCCATCAATTGAAGCCTTAGCAGAAGATTTTGCTGATAAGCATCATGCTTTATTTTTAGGTCGCGGTGATCAGTATCCAATAGCGATGGAGGGTGCTCTGAAATTAAAAGAAATCTCTTATATTCATGCAGAAGCTTATGCTGCAGGTGAACTAAAGCATGGCCCATTAGCTCTTATTGATGCTGAAATGCCTGTTATTGTTGTTGCACCTAAAAATGATTTAATTGAAAAGCTTAAATCTAATGTAGAAGAAGTACGTGCTCGTGGTGGTTTGATGTATGTTTTTGCTGATAGCGATGCTCACTTCTCAAGTGATGAAACGATGAAAGTCATAGATGTCCCTGTATGCGACGATATTATTGCGCCAGTTGTCTACACTTTACCTCTACAATTACTTTCTTATTATGTTGCTATAATTAAAGGTACTGATGTAGATCAGCCACGTAACCTAGCTAAATCAGTAACTGTGGAATAACGATATAAATAACACTGATAAATAATATAGGTGCTTTAAAACTATTAAAACAATAAAGCGACTATTATTAGTCGCTTTATTGTTTTTTAATTTAGTAAATTGAATCTCGTTAAACACTATTGATACTTAGGATGTAAGGATAAGTAATCACACCAAGTACTAAAATTAGTATAATTAAAACGCTCATCAGTAGCGACATACCACTTTGATGGCAACCTAGCAGGAAGATGAAAATAAATTTTATGGCCATCTATTGCAACATAACAAATAAGTCTTTTAGTAGTTTGGTTAGTCACTTGTATTTCTGCTAAGTTTTTAATGTTTCGTTGATGCTTAACAATTATTTTAGGAGCAGCATGAACTACTGTATTAATAGCTAATAGTAACAAAAAAACAAATATTTTCATTTTCATTGACCAAGTACTCTACAAGTAAGAATTATATCGTATTAATGTAATTATTTTTAAGTTTAGCATTGAAAGCGAAAAGATATGTCTCCATAACTTATTTACACGTACAAAGAACGTAGTAATTAATATACTTATTACCATTCAAATTACTAAGCATTTTAAATTATTAGTTAGTTTGGTGTCTGATATAAATTACATAATTATAAAAATATGTTTCTATATTCAAGGCTAAAGTGAATATAAGAACCAAGGAAAGAGAATAAATTATGGCGAATATTGTTCCAATTAGAAAAGATCAGCATCAAAACTTAAAGCTTGCTACAACACGTGACTTATCACATATTGCAGGCCAGCATATTGTCCCATTAACTGCTGCTGAGTTCGCCCAAGCATCAGCAAGCTTCCCTGTTGTTTTTGTTAAAAATCCAGAATCAGAACGCTACCGCAGTGTAGCTATGTTAGGTTTAGAAGCGGGCGAAAACTTGTTTTATCAAGATAACAAATGGACTGCAATCTCAATTCCGCAAAGTATTGCAACAGTACCTTTCTCATTAGGCATCGATCCTGATCAAGAAAACACCTTAACAGCCTGTGTAGATTTAGATAGCGAATTTATTGGTGAAGATAAAGACTTACCATTGTTTGAAGATGATAAAGAGTCAGAAGTGCTAGTGAATGTACAACAAGCATTAGGTCGTTTATATGATAATGAGAGAATGACTGAAAAATTTGTTAAAGAATTAGAAGATCATGATTTATTGCAAGAGCTAGAATTAAATATAGCATTGAGCTCAGGTGAAAAGAAAAAGTTAGTAGGCATTTTTACTATTAACGAAGAAAAAGTAAAAGAGCTAGCTGATGATGTTGTATTAGATTTCCATAAGCGTGGTTTATTTGTGCCAATCTATTCAATGTTAGGCTCTTTAAGTCAAATGAATCGTTTAGCGCATTTGCGTAATGAATCTTCAGAAAACAAAGTAACTGGTGTGCAAATTTCACCTATTACCGATGAAGCTGCAAACGAAGAGTAGTTTATAAAACATTTCTGTTAAAAAGGAGCTTTAGGCTCCTTTTTTTATTTTAGTGTTAACTTTCTTGTGCTAATTTAATTGTAATCATTATTTTATAACGGAAATATAATGGCTGATAAAGATAGACTTTCTAAGGAAGAAAAGAGGCAAATACAAAGTTTAGCAAATGGTCTTTCTATTCAAATAGAAGACAGCCTAACTCAGATTTTATATGCACATATAAATAAAGAGCCTAGTAAAAGTGATATCACACAAGATCCTATCTATATCGCATTAGAAAATTGCTATCAAGAAAGCCAAAAAACTCTTATAGAAACAAGTAATAGCTTTTCTGAACAAACCAATCAATTAAAGCAAGAGCTTCTCTCACTGAAAGAACAACTACTTGATGAGCAAGGCAAAAAAAAGAGTGATCATCATGAATTACTACCAGATAGCACTTCAGATGAAAAAATAAGTCAGTTAACTAAAGAAAACTCTATCGCTCAACAAAAAATTGCTCAAGTTACAGAAGAAAATAAAAAACTATCTCAAAGCTTAGCTAGTCAGCAAGAGGAGGTGAAACTATCTAAAAAACAAGCAGAAACACTTGAAGCTCAGCTAGTATCAGCTCAACAAGAACAAGAAAATATCCTTAGCCGCTTTAAGATAAACCGTGATAAACAAGAAAGAGATAACGAGCAAGTCAGGGAAACAATTAAATATTTACGAGATGAAAATAATGAGATGATCAGCGAGAATAATAAAGAAAAAGCTGACTTTATTGAGAGAATTAATAAATTGGAACTGAAGTTAACAGAATATCGATTAAAATTTGAATATGCACAAAAACAATTAAAGTAGCTTGCCTGTGTTGAGTTAGTTTACAATAGCTCAATACTAATATTTGAATGAGAAAAAAACTTGGCTATTCACCTTCCTTTAGCAAAATTAAGTCATTGGCAGCAAGTCGCTTTTGCAAGTGCGCTGATAGAGCGCATGTTACCCAACTATCAAATGTTTAGTGAAAATAGTCAGTTTGGAAGTCATGCCTTATTACGTAATCAGCTGGACTTAATTGGACAATGGCTCGATAAAAGCAATAAAATTAAAATCAACATTAATGCGCAGTTGAATAAACTAGAAGAGCAAACACCAGATCCCGAGGCCTTTGACTCTTTTGGCGTGTTTCCTGCGCTTGATGTGTGCATGGCTATGATGTCTTTATGGCAATTAATACAGACTAATGGCACTGATAAAGACCATGAAGACATTCATAGTATCAGCCGATTATCGCAAAATAGTGTTAATTATTATGTAGAGTTGCTATCTATTGAAGAAAACAATGAAAATCAACAAGATGAAAGTACTGAAGAGCACCCATTAATTGTTTGGGAAACAGAAACACAAAATGAGCTGTTTGATTTTTTAAAAATTTCAGCAGAAAACAAACGTTCTTGTCAGCTAGCTAAAGAAATGGTGCTATCGGAAGGTATGTCAAATTTAGGCATAGCGATAGAGTAAAGTCTCATAGTAATCGGTTTACTGTTACTTTGTGTATTGAAAAAGGCGGTAAGCTACTTGCCCTGCTACTTTTTCTTTTAGTAGCAGCCAGTTTTCAGGCGTTAGTTGAGGGCCGTTTACTTCCATTTCAACATAAATTAATGCTTGATCAGCTATCCAGCCATTGTTTAACAACTCAGCAACTTGCGGGACTAAATTCTCTCTAAAAGGGGGATCAATGAACACCAAGTCATATTGTTTTTTATCTGATGAATTTAAATAATTTAAAGCATTAGTATTACTTATAGTGACATTATTGGCGTTAAGTAACAGCTTATTCGCTTGTAGCTGTTTTGCTGCAGTTTTATTTAATTCTATTAAAGTAACCTGTGCAGCACCACGAGATAATGCCTCGAAGCCTAAACTGCCTGCGCCTGCAAAGCAATCTAAGCAATTTGCATCTTGAATAAAAGGCATTAGCCAATTAAATACCGTTTCTTTCACTCTATCAGTGGTTGGGCGTAAACCTTCAGCCATTAATACGGGTAACTTTCTTCCTCGATGCTTACCTGCAATAATACGAATACTGCCGATTGACGATTTTTTACTTTGTTGTTTTTTACCTTGACTCATATCACTGACAGCTATGCTATTAAATGCTAATATATCGGCGATTTTATCTGTATTTGGTCTCAATACCAATTAATTAACGTAATTTACTTATATCGAATAGTAAAAGGTCTATAAAAGTGTCTAAAAAGAAAAAAGGTATGTTTTCCTGGTTAGGCTTTGGTCAGGATGAAAAAGAGCAGGCTACGCAAGAAAATTCTCAAGCTACTGAGGAAAGCACTGTTGAGTCTGAATTAGTTGTTGAGACTAAGCAGGACGAAGCAATTCAGGAAGAAGAAAAAATAGAACAGCTGGTTGAAGATAAAGAGGTTGCAAATGTTGAGCCTGTAGCACCTAATAAAATAGAACCAGAACCAGAACCAGAACCAGAACCAGAACCGCTAGAAGAAGTAATTCCAGCTGAAGAAACCGATCTTAAAGCGCAAGAAAAACAAATTCAGCCTGAAGTTAATCAGCCAGAAAAACCTGCAAAGTTAGGCTTTTTTGCTCGCTTAAAGCAAGGGTTGAGTAAAACGCGCAAAAATCTAGGTGGTGGCTTGTTTGATTTGTTTCGTGGTAAACAAATTGATGACGACCTCTTTGAAGAACTGGAAACACACTTATTACTGGCTGATGTTGGTGTTGAAACAACCACTAAAATTATTGACTCATTAACAAAAAGTGCTAGTCGTAAACAGTTAAAAGATGCTGAAGCATTGTATGATTTACTGAAAGTTGAGCTGAAAAAGATCATTGAAGATGTGAATAAGCCATTAACTATTCCTGAGAGTGATGGGCCTTTTGTAATGCTGATGGTTGGCGTCAATGGTGTTGGTAAAACGACTACCATTGGTAAGTTAGCAAAGCAATTTCAAGCAGAAGGAAAGTCTGTCATGTTGGCGGCTGGAGATACGTTTAGAGCCGCTGCAGTAGAGCAGCTACAAGTGTGGGGTGAGCGCAATGATATCCCCGTTATTGCCCAACATACAGGCGCTGATAGTGCCTCGGTGATATTTGATGCAATAAGTGCAGCCAAAGCACGAAAAGTAGATATATTAATTGCAGATACAGCAGGGCGTTTACAAAACAAATCGCACTTAATGGAAGAGTTAAAAAAAGTTGTTCGAGTAATGAAAAAGCTTGATGTAGAAGCTCCTCACGAAGTGATGTTAACGCTTGATGCAGGGACTGGTCAGAATGCTTTAAGTCAAACTAAATTATTTGATGAAGCTGTTGGCTTAACAGGTTTAACATTAACAAAACTTGACGGTACGGCTAAAGGTGGGGTTGTTTTTGCTATCGCAGATAAACACAGTATTCCTATTCGTTACTTAGGGGTTGGCGAAGGTATTGATGATTTACGTCCATTTAATGGTGATGATTTTATTGATGCTTTGTTTACCAAAGAACAATAAACTTAAACGAATGAATACTAAATAAAATAATAATTATGATTAGCTTTAGTAATGTAAATAAAACTTATCCCGGTGGCTTTCTTGCGTTAAAACAAGTCAACTTCACTCTTCAACAGGGTGAAATGGCATTTTTGACAGGTCATTCTGGTGCAGGGAAAAGTACATTGTTAAAGCTAATATCTATGATGGAAAAGCCGAGCTCTGGCGGAATTTTAGTAAATAATACAGAACTAGCTAAAATTCCTTATAAAAAAATACCCTATGTACGTCGGGGTATAGGCATGATATTTCAAAATCATAATTTGCTAAAAGATAGAACTGTCTTTGATAATGTTGCTTTACCGCTAATTATTGAAGGAGTAAGTCACAAAGAAATCAAAAAACGTGTTGCAACAGCCCTAGATAAAGTGCATTTAAGTGAAAAATTAAAGTGCTATCCACACATGCTTTCAGGTGGAGAACAGCAAAGAGTTGGTATTGCTCGAGCTATTGTTAATAAGCCCCCTATTTTACTTGCTGATGAACCAACGGGTAACTTAGATCCAAAACTTTCCTTAGATATTATTCGTTTATTTGAAGAATTTAATGCTGCAGGCGTTACAGTCCTTATTGCGACTCATGATTTAGGGTTAATTGCTCGAATGAGGTATCGCACACTTACGTTAAAAGAAGGCACAATGATTAATGATGGTATTGTTGATGGATTAAGTGCTGATAGTATTATTGCTTCTAATGCCGTTGAGCAAAGGGAAGCGTAATGAGTAGTTCGCATTCAAGTAAATTGACTCAACGTGATGGTTTTTTAAGACGATTACTAACTTTACCTATTCGTCATTTACAACAGTCTATAGGTAGTTTAGGTGATTTATGGAGAACACCATTTACCTCTGTAATGACAATTTTTGTACTTGGTATTAGTTTAGCTTTACCAGCTACTTTACACCTATTTGTTAAGAATGCAGCAAAAGTAAGTGAACAGTGGGATAGTGCATCGCAAATTACTTTATTTTTAAAACTCTCTGTTAATGATAAAGGCGCTCAAAACCTCGTTAAACGGCTTAAGTTATATCCTGAAGTAAGTGGTGTTCACTATATTTCAGCTAAGCAGGCGTTAAAAGAGTTTAAAATATTGTCTGGGTTTGGCCAGTCAATAGAATATTTAGAAAAAAATCCCTTGCCTGCAACCATATTAGTGACTCCTACCAAGCATGCTAGTCAGGCAGATGCAGCTAATGAATTATTAGCTAAATTAAAACAAGAACGAGAAGTAGAGCAGGGCAAACTAGATCTTGAATGGCTTACTCGTTTAGAAGCTATAGCGCAATTAATTAAGGATATAGTTAGTGGCGTAGCTTTACTTCTTTGCTTGTCGGTAGTGCTGATTGTTGGTAACACTATACGGCTAGCTATTTTAAGTCAGCAAGATGCCATTGCTATTATGAAGTTAGTGGGAGCAACTGATAGCTTTATTCAACGGCCATTTCTTTATAGTGGAGTTTGGTATGGTGTTTTTGGTGGTTTGCTCTCTTGGTTAGTGGTGAGTTTATTAGCGCAATACTTAACAGGTGCTATAGGTAAATTAACAGACTTATACCAAAGTAACTTTCAATTAGAAGGGTTAGCATTTAGTGAAGTGTTAATGCTTATCGCTTTTGCTGTTTTGCTAGGGTTGGTTGGCAGCTATATATCAGTACGCAAGCATATTAGGGTAATAGAGCCTAGTGCAGACTAACTACTATCACTAAAAATATATTGTGTTAACAAACTTTAACAAATATTTCACTAAATAAATGAAAGATCATCTTGTTTTGGCCTATCTATTAAGATAATGTTTGTCGGCACTTGGCGTTCCTTATATGGCATAAGCAGTTAAATAGCCATTTTATGATAGAATAAAGAACGTAAAACAAGTAAAAGTTTAAGAAAAGAGGTTTGATATGAATAATACAATGCAACTTACTTTACCACAAAGTGGAAGTATTGAAGCGTACATGCAATCAGCATATAGCATTCCTATGCTAACAGCTGAAGAAGAGCATGATCTTGCAACTAGTTTATACAATGAAAATAACCTACAAGCAGCTCAGCAGCTTATCATGTCGCATTTACGTTTTGTTATTCATATTGCTAAGGGTTATTCAGGTTATGGGTTAGCACAAGCTGACTTAGTACAAGAAGGCAATGTTGGCTTAATGAAGGCTGTAAAGCGTTTCAACCCTGAAGTGGGTGTGCGTTTGGTTTCATTTGCTGTTCATTGGATTAAAGCTGAAATACATGAATATGTATTAAAAAATTGGCGTATTGTAAAAGTTGCTACAACTAAAGCGCAACGAAAATTATTCTTTAACTTGCGTAAGAATAAAAAGCGTTTAGGTTGGTTTAGTAATGATGAAGTGAGTACTGTTGCAGAAACATTAGGTGTTAGCACTAAAGATGTTTTAGAAATGGAAAACCGCATGAGCAGTCACGATCAAGCGTTTGAGCTTTCTTCTGATGATGATGATAATGCCAGTGCAGGTAATTTTTCACCGGCACAATATTTAGAAGATAAGCAGTCTGATTTAGCCATTGAAGTTGAAAACTCTAATTGGGAAGATCATGCGAATAATAGATTATCTTCGGCGCTAGTTGCATTAGATGACCGCAGCCAGGATATAATTAAAACGCGTTGGTTGAACGAAGATAAAACAACCTTGCAAGAATTAGCCAGTAAATATCAAATTTCAGCTGAACGTGTTCGACAGTTAGAGAAAAATGCACTGAACAAACTAAAAAATACTATGGTGTTATAACGCCTGTTGAAATTTACGTATAAAACCGACTTAGGTCGGTTTTTTTGTGTCTGTAACTTTACTTTTAAGCAGAAAGTAAGGCTAAAAAATCAAATAAAAGAAGACTAAAAAGTAAAAGGAAGGTTGTAATTAACTACCTTGTAGAAGAAAGCACGTTCTTTAAACTTTGTTTTGGCGCATTATTTTATGAATGAGTAGATGCTTTTACTCGTTTACAGACTTGATTTGAGTATATAATGTCGAATCAATTAAATTAGCTCAAGTTGGGTTAATTTGAATAGAATTGTTATAATAGCAGTAATTAGAGAAGAGGAGTTTATTATGGGTAATATCAGTATTTGGCAGTTGCTAATTGTTGCTGTTATTGTTGTATTATTATTTGGTACTAAAAAATTACGTAATTTAGGTGGTGACTTAGGCTCAGCAGTAAAAGGTTTTAAAAATGCTATTGGTGATGAAAATGATTCAGCCACTAAAGTAGAAAAAGACTCTGATACTTTGGCTGATAATAGCACTACTGCACAAAAGGTTAACCAGTCTAAAGATACTCAGAAAGATAATAGTCAGGCGTAAATAATGTTTGATATTGGTTTTTGGGAATTAACACTTATTGGTATTATGGGTTTAGTTGTACTAGGCCCTGAACGTTTACCTGTTGCAATTCGAACTATTAAAGGTTGGATTTCTGGTGTTCGTAAGTTTAGTGATTCAGTAAAGTCAGAGCTTTCAGAAGAGTTAAGAGTTCATGAACTGCATACAAACCTTAAAAAGGCTGAGCAGGCAGACATGACTAATTTAAGTCCCGAAGTTGCCGAATCTGTTAATTCTTTAAAAGAAGCTGCTGCTATGGTGAATGAGCCATTTAAAAAAGTGGATAGCAGTGCAATGGAGTCATTTATTTCAACTTCATTGGCAAGCCAATCTACGGTAAATGATAGAACGAGTACTGAAGAGAATAATACTGTTCAAGTTGATAATACTCAACAAGAACAACCGTCTGTAATAACCCCAAAAGATATATCAAATAACGAGCACGAAGTTAAGCAGGACAAATGAATTCATCGGTAGAAAATTCAACACCCTCAGAACCAGTAACAAAAAATGTGACGCTTATAGATCATTTACTTGAACTAAGAACACGTCTATTGCACGCCGTTTTAGGTATTTTGTTAGTATTTTGCAGCTTAGCTTACTTTGCTCAAGATATTTATCAGTATTTAGCACAGCCTTTATTACAAACTATGCCGTCAGGCTCACAAATGATTGCGACAGATGTTGCCTCTCCTTTTTTCGCCCCTTTTAAACTTACTATAGTTTTATCTGTTTTTATTTCAATGCCTTATATTTTGTATCAAGTTTGGTCATTTGTTGCTCCGGGCTTATATCGCAATGAAAAGCGTTTAATTGCACCTTTGATGTTAGGGTCAACTTTGCTATTTTATAGTGGTATTGCTTTTGCTTACTTTATTGTGTTTCCTGTTGTTTTTGCCTTCTTTACTTCTGTTGCACCTGAAGGTGTAGTGATTGCTACTGACATTAGTAGTTATTTAGACTTTGTTTTGAAGTTGTTTTTTGCATTTGGGGCAGCATTTGAAATACCTGTAGCAATAATCTTGTTATGTTGGACTGGTGTTACAAGTCCTGATGATCTAAGAAAAAAACGCCCTTATATGATCGTGGGTGCTTTTGTTATTGGTATGTTATTAACACCTCCTGATATTATTTCACAGTCGATGTTAGCTATCCCTATGTTATTGTTGTTTGAATTAGGTATTATTATTGCTTCATCACATCACAAAAAAGATGAAGAAGAGGAAGTTTAAAGTGAAAAATATTATTTTACCCTTGTTAGTTCTGGTTACTTATTTAACTCCAACAATTGCGGATGCTAAAAATAACAGAGACTTGCGAGCGAACCTAATTAGCTGTTCTAAAATTACTAGTGATAATGCTCGTTTACATTGTTTTGATAAATTAGTACCTCGTAGTAATAAGCAAGCTGTTGCTGTTTTGACACCTGCTGTCGTACCGACTAAATCACCATCACCCATTATAGATGAGCGAAAATTAGAGCAAAAAAGAGTAGATAGCTTTGGCGAAGAGCACCTGAAAAAAACTAAAGAAAAACAAGCACCGAAAAGTATTGTTGCTACTGTTACTAAACTTAAAAAGTTAATCAGAGGTCAGTGGGTTATTTTTCTTGAAAACGGCCAAAAATGGCAACAAAAAGATACTGCACGCCTAAATTTGAAAGTAGGTAATAAAGTTCGTTTAGATAAAGGTGCAATGGGAGCTGTTTATTTATATAAAGAAGGCACCCACCGTAGTATCAAAGTTAAACGACTTAAATAACTTTATTTGTCATGTTAATTGATATAGGTGTTAATTTAACCAATAAACGCTTTGATAAAGACCGCGATGAATTACTTTATCGCGCTAAAGATCAAGGTGTTGAAAAGTTAATCATTACAGGTACAAGTGTAGCTGAAAGTCAAAAGGCTATCGCCTTATGCCAAGACTATCAGCAAAAATACCCTAATACGCTATATAGTACTGCTGGCGTACACCCACATGATGCAGATGGGGTTGATAATGATTACCTGATGCAATTAGCTCTATTAGCAGAGAAACTTCATGTTAAAGCGATTGGAGAGTGTGGCTTAGATTTTAATCGTAACTTTTCTGCACCAGAGCAACAATTGAAAGTTTTTAAAGCGCAAATATCATTAGCCGCAGAACTTAACATGCCCTTGTTTTTACATCAGCGAGATGCTTTTTCACCTTGGTTTGCAGAATTAAAACCTTTTATTGATAAAGTGCCTGCGATGATCTCTCATTGTTTTACAGGTAATAAAGCAGAATTAGAGCAATGCTTAGCCGCGAATATGTATATTGGTATAACTGGTTGGCTTTGCGATGAGCGAAGAGGAAAAGAATTACAAGAAATTGTAAAGTTAATACCGTTAAACCGTTTACTTATTGAAACAGATGCACCTTACTTAACACCTAGAACAATTAGGCCTCGCCCTAAAAGTAGTCGAAATGAGCCAAGCTTTTTACCTTACGTAGTACAAAAAATAGCAGAATTAACAGCTATTGACCCTAATGAAATAGCTTGTCAAACTAGTGCAAATGCCAATCAAGTTTTTAACTTATAAAGAAGCTAGCTGTGACTGAATCAACCTTTCAATGTAACGAAGCACTTTTTCAAGGATTAACGATAGGTTCTGTTTTTTGTTTAGTGTTAGTACTTACCATAGGTTACATTTTTTATCGTAAAACTACGCAAGATAAAGACACTCTAGAAAATCAATTAGAGAAAGCTAAACAAGAAATATTATCTGCAAAAAATGCTTATCAATCATTACTAGAAGAACAGCAAGAAAGCCAAGACTTACTTGAAGAAAGAGTTCAAGAGCGTACTTTAGAGTTACATATTGCCTTGCAAGAGTTAGAAGAAGCAAACCATGAACTTGAAAAGAAGAATACGTTAGATGAATTAACAGGGTTATTTAACCGACGGTTTTATGATCAAAAAATTCTTGCAGAATACCGTCGTAGCAAACGTAATTTAACTCCGCTAAGTTTAATTATTATTGATATTGATCACTTTAAGTCAGTGAATGATAACTATGGGCATTTAGCCGGAGATCACTGTTTAACTTGGATCAGTAAACACCTAAAAAAGAGTTTGCAGCGTGGAAGTGATATGGCATTTCGTTATGGTGGTGAAGAGTTTTGTATAATTTTACCTGATACAGATGAGAAAGGAGCAGTGGTTTTTGCTGAAGCCTTAAGAACTGCGGTTGAATATCAGGCATGCAATCATGAAGACATAGACATACCGTTAACAATTAGCAGTGGTATTTTCACTTATATACAGCAAAAAGATATACAACCTGAGCAGATGTTTACAAATGCAGATAAAGCTCTTTATGAGGCTAAGCATAATGGGCGTAATCAGGTGCACGTATACAAAGAACTTATTGAATAACCCGTAATAACATTCAGGAAAAATTATGAATAACAACCTTACTTTTGGTCAATATCCAGCTCGTCGTATGCGTCGTATGCGTAAAGATGAATACACGCGTCGTTTAATGGCAGAGAATAAATTAACAGTAGATGATTTAATTTATCCAGTATTTGTTCTAGAAGGTGAGAACCAATGTGAAAAAATATCATCAATGCCAGGTGTAGAACGCAAGAGTATAGATTTATTATTAGTAGAAGCGCAGGAGTTAGTTGATTTAGGTATTCCTGCCATTGCAATCTTTCCTGTGACACCTGATGATAAAAAATCTTTAATGGCGGAAGAAGCTTATAATGCGAATGGTTTAGCACAACGTACAGTACGTGCATTAAAAGATAAGTTTCCCCAATTAGCTGTTATTACTGATGTAGCGCTTGACCCTTTCACTACCCATGGTCAGGATGGTATTTTAAGTGAGAGTGATGATAACAAAGCAGGCGCTACAGGCTATGTATTAAATGACGTCACAACTGAAATATTGGTGAAACAAGCAATATCACATGCTCAAGCTGGCGCTGATATTGTTGCTCCGTCAGATATGATGGATGGTCGCGTTGGTGCTATACGTGAAGGATTAGAAGAGCAGGGTTTTGTTAACACTAAGATATTAGCTTATTCAGCTAAATATGCTTCTAATTATTATGGACCATTTCGTGACGCTGTTGGTTCTGCTGGCAACTTAAAGGGCGGAGACAAACATACCTATCAAATGGATCCAGCAAATAGCAATGAAGCACTACATGAAATAGCGCAAGATATTAGTGAAGGTGCGGATATGGTTATGGTTAAACCAGGTATGCCATACTTAGATATAGTTCGCCGCGCTAAAGATACTTTTCAAGTGCCTACTTATGCTTATCAAGTTAGTGGTGAATATGCCATGCATATGGCGGCTATTCAAAACGGCTGGTTAGCTGAAAAGCCATGTGTGATGGAAGGTTTGTTAGCCTTTAAACGTGCAGGTGCTGATGGCATATTGACGTATTTTGCTAAACAAGTCGCAAGATGGTTGAAAGAAGAGAAATAGTAAAATAAGTAGCTATATCAAACCTACTGAATGGGATCCACTTAGCGGGATTTAACAAGCACTTTGAGAAGGTAGCATTTCATATAATAACCCTTCTCGAAGCGCTCCAGTAGACAGTGTTAATTCAGAAATTTTTAGTACGTTAAATAGCGCAATAAGAATACTCAAACCACTAGCTAATACGGGTTTCCTATCTTCTCGCAGCCCAGATAGTGTTATATTGTCAATACGCTTACAGTTAATCAACTCTTGTTTAACTTCTTGCATAAATGCTGTAGTAATTTTAATAGGTTGTTGCCTATCACGTAAAATTTCAGCTAAAGCCTGCATACAACCTGAGCTACCTAATGCAGATTGCCAGCCTAATTGTATGAACCTTTCAGAAATAGAATTAACTATTTCACTCGCAGCAGAGATTGCAGTAGTAAAGTTTTTTTCTGTTAATAAACCATCACAAAAGAACTTTTCTTTATAACTAACACAGCCCATATTAGTACTAATAGCGTGTTTAGCTTCAAAGCCTTGACCAATTATTAGCTCAGTACTAGCACCGCCAATATCAATAACCAAGCGTTTTTTATTACAATCACCTTGAGAAGTATGAGCAACACCGCTGTAAATTGTTTTAGCTTCTTGCTCACCACTAAGCAAGTTTATTTCTAATGGTAAAATAGCATTGGCTTGAGTAAGAAAATCATCACGATTTATTGCGATTCTTAGCGTGGCAGTCGTTACTATACGAATATTTTTGAGGGGAATACCTTTAAGGTACTTTGAAAATAAAGTTAAGCAATTTAGTCCACGAATAATCGCTTCATTACTTAATTCATTGTTGCTATTTAAACCTGCAGCCAAGCGAACTTTTTGTTTTACTTTTTCAACAATCTCAAGTTGATTATTCTTAAGCTCAGTTATTTGCAGAAAAAAACTATTTGAACCTAAATCAATCACAGCAAAATGCGAGTCTGTATATTGTACATTTTGCTGTGATATTTTTTTGGGCATAATTATTTAAAACAGTAAAGTTAACGGCGTGGACGAGAGTTATTGTTGCCGTTTGGCTTAAAGTTACCGCGATTCCCTTGGCGATTACCACTACGATTACCGCCAGGCTTATGGCGACGTTGGCGTGGTTTTGGACGAGGTAAATCATCAAGCAGTGCTTCGTGTAGATACTTTGTTACTGGCAATGGGTGTTCAATGTATTCTTCAATTGCAGGTAAATTAAATACATATTGCTCACAAGCTAAGCTGATTGCGTGTCCCGTTGCTCCAGCACGGCCAGTACGACCAATACGATGAACATAATCTTCACAATCGTCAGGTAAGTCATAATTAAAAACGTGTGTTACTGAAGGAATATGTAAGCCACGAGCAGCAACATCAGTTGCAACTAAGATATCTAAACTACCATCAGTAAACTGCTCTAATATCTTTAGACGTTTTTTCTGAGGTACATCACCAGTTAATAAACCAACGCGTAGCTTATCAGCAACCAGATGATCAAATAACTTCTCACAAACATGTTTTGTGTTAGCAAAAATAATGGCTTTTTCAGGCCAGTCTTCTTCTATTAAAGTTTGTAACAAAGCCATTTTATCTTCGTTAGAAGGATAAAATAATTCTTCAGTAATGCGGGTGTTTGTTTTTTGTTCTGGTGCAATTTCTACACTGGTTGGATCATTCATATGCTCGAAAGCAAGTTCTTTAACTCTAAATGATAAGGTGGCTGAAAACAGCATACTTAAACGCTGTTTAGCAGGAGGCATTTTATTAAACATATAACGAATATCTTTAATAAAACCTAAATCGAACATTCTGTCGGCTTCATCAAGTACGATAACTTCAATATTGCTTAGGTTATAAACGCCTTGTTTTAAATAGTCCAATAAGCGACCACAGGTGCCAATTAAAATATCGACTCCTTGCTCTAGCTCTAAACGTTGACTTTCATAACCTTCGCCGCCGTAAACAATACCAAGACGTAGCCCAGTACTTTTTGACATTTCTATAGCATCACGATGAATTTGAATAGCAAGTTCACGTGTTGGTGCCATTATTAATGCACGAGGTTGATTATGCGTCGGCTTTTCTACTTTCAACAATTGATGATAAGTTGCAGCAAGAAATGCGATGGTTTTACCTTCACCTGTTTGTGCTTGGCCTGCGATGTCAGTGCCTTGAAGCAATACGGGTAAAGACTTTTCCTGAATGGACGTACAATGTTGGAAGCCCATGGCTTCTAATCCGGTCACTACTTGCGGGGCAAGATTTAAGTCAGCGAATTTTGTTTCTGTTAAGTGTGTTTTTTTCATGGCGCTAGCTTAACATTATAGTTGGTTAATAACTAACTTTAGCGACGTTAAGTGAATATAAATAAAAACAAACTTGAAAAATAGGCAAAATACCCTCATAAAGGTATAATATCGAAATTAAATAGTGTGGCAAAGTTGCCATAAAAGACGGAGAGTATAATGAACGATAAAATAGTTCAGTTAACAGATGATAGTTTTGAAGCGGATGTTTTAAAAGCGTCTGGTCTAGTTTTAGTAGATTTTTGGGCTGAATGGTGTGGTCCTTGTAAAATGATAGCACCGGTTCTTGATGATATAGCCGTAGAGTATGATGGCAAGGTTACTGTTGGTAAATTAAATATTGACCAAAATTCAGATACACCACCTAAGTATGGTGTACGTGGAATTCCAACATTGTTATTGTTTAAAGATGGTGAAATTGCTGATACTAAAGTTGGCGCTTTATCAAAAACTCAATTAAAAGAGTTTTTAGATAAAAACCTTTAATATCTGATTGAGTTTATAAAAAAACCTGAATTTACTTCAGGTTTTTTTATGAGAGTTTAGGGTCTGTTGATCTTTCGCGGTTAAATTTTGTTCGAGATAAAAGCGTTTTAATCGCGGCGAGTAGTGTGTAGCTTAGTCACTCTATGCAAATACTACTCAACAATGACTAAGACGCTTTTAGCCGAATCCTTTGGACAGCGTTTGTTGGTCATTTTTACGTCGTTATCGCCTTTTTATGTGGAACAACCACATGACAAAGGCTCTGCCTTGTATAA
>CAXIBS010000020.1:0-25532 GCA_964022585.1 uncultured Colwellia sp. | reverse complement strand
TCACGTTCAACAACAACCATGTTTGGTGCTGTTTCACCTGGAATTAAATCACATTCGCCTTTTTTCCAATCTTGAACATCAAACGGCTGTGCTAATTCACCTGGGGTGTCATGTAACATTGGTATAGTCACGAAATCTGTTTCTTCACCTAAGTGACCAACACAAACTTCTGAGAATTTCTTCGCGATACCTTTGTAGATTTCCCAATCTGATTTTGCTTCCCACGCAGGATCAACCGCTGTTGATAATGGGTGAATGAATGGATGCATATCAGAGGTGTTTAAATCATCTTTTTCATACCAACAAGCGGTAGGTAAGATAATATCTGAGTACATACAGGTAGAAGACATACGGAAATCTAACGTTGTTACTAGGTCTAATTTACCGGTAGCGCCTTGATCAACCCATTCAGCTTCTTTTGGTTTTATGCCGCCAGCCGAGCCATTATCTTCGTTCAATACACTTTGTCTTTCAGCCCCTAAAAGGTACTTAAGCATATATTCGTGACCTTTACCTGAAGAACCAAGTAAGTTAGAACGCCAGATAAACATGTTGCGAGGGAAGTTTTCTGGTGCATCAGGTGCTTCACAAGCAAACTTCAAGTTGCCTGATTTAAGCTCTTGAACAGCAAAATCTTTCGGTTCCATACCCGCAGCTTTTGCATCTTTAGTTAACTGTAACGGGTTACGGTTAATTTGTGGTGCAGAAGGTAACCAACCCATGCGTTCTGCACGGATATTGTAATCAAGTTGATGCTCGTCAAAATCAGCTTTATTAGCTAAAGGAGACAATACTTCATGCATACTTACTTTTTCATGACGCCATTGTGAAGAATGGTTGTAGAAGAAAGAAGTACCATTCATTTGACGTGGTGGACGAGCCCAATCCAAACCAAATGCTAGTGGTTGCCAACCAGTTTGTGGACGTAATTTTTCTTGACCAACATAGTGTGACCAACCGCCACCTGATTGACCAACACAACCACACATCATAACCATATTGATCAGGCCACGATAGTTCATGTCCATGTGGTACCAATGGTTCATTGCAGCACCAACAATGATCATAGCTTTACCATGAGTTTTGTCAGCTGTATCAGCAAATTCACGGGCAACTTTAATTACTTTCTCACGTGGTAAGCCAGTAATTTTTTCTTGCCATGCAGGAGTGCCCGGAATGTCATCATCATAGCTAGCTGCAACGTTGCCGCCACCTAAACCACGATCGATACCATAGTTAGCCATCATTAAATCGTAAACAGTTGCTACTAAGTATTCGTTACCGTCTGCGCCAGTAATGGTTTTAGTTGGCACGTTACGAACTTGAATTTCTTCTTGATCACAACCTGTCCAAGCTGAGTTAGTATTATTTGCAGCAAAATGAGGGAAAGCCACTGGTGATACGTCACCGCCAATTTGAGATAGTTGAAGTTGTGTGTCAGCGCCAGCTTTACCTTCACGCTCTTCAATGTTCCACTTGCCTTTTTCACCCCAACGGTAACCGATAGAACCTTGTGGAGAAACTAATTCATTTGATGTTTCGTCAAAAGCAATAGTTTTCCATTCTGGGTTATTTTCTTGACCCAAGTCACCGGCTAAATCACTTGCACGTAAGAAACGTGTTGAAGCAAAAGAGTCATCATCATGTTTTTCTAATACCACTAACATAGGGAAATCGGTATATTGACGAACATAACTAGTGAAATATTCACTTGGATTTTCTAAATGGAATTCTTTTAAAATTACATGGCCAAAAGCCATACCTAATGCTGCATCAGTACCTTGTTTGGGGTTTAACCATTCATCCGTAAGTTTTGATACTTCTGCATAATCTGGTGTAATTGATACAGTTTTAGCACCCTTATAACGAACTTCTGTAAAGAAATGCGCATCAGGCGTACGTGTTTGAGGAATGTTAGAACCCCAAGCAATGATATAGTTTGAGTTATACCAATCAGCAGATTCAGGAACATCTGTTTGCTCACCCCAAGTCATTGGAGAAGCTGGAGGTAAATCACAATACCAATCGTAGAAGCTTAAACAAACACCACCGATTAGTGATAAGTAACGAGCACCTGCCGCATAAGAAACCATTGACATCGCTGGGATTGGTGAGAAACCAATAACACGGTCAGGACCAAATGTTTTAGTGGTGTACACGTTAGCTGCTGCAATAATCTCGTTTACTTCATCCCATGAAGAACGAACAAAACCACCTAAACCACGTTTAGATTTGTATGACTTTGTTTTAGCTTCATCAGAAACGATTGAGCCCCATGCATCAACAGGATCCATGGTAGCACGAGCAGCACGCCATAATTTTAATAATGGCTTACGTACTTTAGGGTATTTTAAACGGTTAGCGCTATACAAGTACCAAGAATAACTTGCACCACGAGGACAGCCACGCGGCTCATGGTTTGGTAAGTCTGGACGTGTACGCGGGTAATCAGTTTGCTGAGTTTCCCATGTCACCAAACCATTTTTCACATAAATTTTCCAAGAACAAGAGCCTGTACAGTTTACCCCGTGGGTAGAACGTACGATTTTGTCATGTTGCCAGCGTTGACGATAGCTGTTTTCCCATTCGCGACTTTCATTGGTAGTATCACCATGACCATCGCTAAATTCGCCTGTTTTCTTTTTCAGAAATTGCAGACGATCAAGAAAGTTACTCATCTTTATTCTCCATTGAAGTGTCTATTAAACCTTTGTAATAATGCTATGTAGTTTAATGAACACCGGTTATTGAATTTAATACTGCTCAAATATAAAGAGCTTAAACATACTAGAGCTGATCTAAACCAGCTCTTTGTAAACAGTTATATTTATTAAGAAACTGTTAAGGGTTATGATGCTCTGCGCTCTTACGTAAGTAGAACCACCAGTTAATAACGATACAAACACCATAGAATACAGCGAATCCATATAATGCATTTTCAGGGGTAGTTAACTTAATTTGCTCACCTAATACTTTAGGAATAATGAACGCGCCGTACGCAGCTACTGCTGAAGTCCAACCTAGTACAGGACCTGCTTGTTCTTTATTAAATACCATTGAAATAGTACGGAATGTTGAACCATTACCAATACCTGTAGCGGCAAATAAGATTAAGAACAATATTAGGAAAGGTACAAAATAATCTTGAGGAGTAGCAGATGCATAAGCCAGTTTCATGTAGTGAGCTACACCAACAGCACTTGCAACCATCACAATTGCACAAATTTGAGTAACTTTAGCGCCACCCATCTTATCGGCAATCCAACCACCAACCGGACGAATTAACGCACCAATAAAAGGACCCATCCAAGCATACATTAATGCACTTGGACCAGCTGCGTTAACAATGTCATGGTTCATTACGCCATCAACCATTACATGTTGATAACCAAAGATAACTTTAATTGATAAACCAAAACCAGCAGCAAAACCAATGAATGAACCAAAAGTCATGGTGTAAATTACACTCATTACCCAAGTGTGAGTATTGTTAAAAATTTGATACTGACGAGATAAATTTTCTTTAACTTTACCCGGGAACAATTTAAGTAAAAATACAGTTAAGGCGATAACTATAGGTAATACAATCCACTTACTGATACCAAAGCCAGAACCACCAACTTTTTCAGGAAGCATTAACCAAAGGCCGAAAATAGCAGTAACAAAACCTACTAATAACATGCCTGAAATCATAGAGAAAGAACCAACCGGGCTTGGTAGATCAGGAGTAACATGTGATGCTTTAATGTTATTCATGCCAATCCAACCAGCAACCGCTAGCGGAATTAAGAATAATAACCAAATGTAACCTGCATTATGGATCCAAGCATCTGTACCTGCTGGAATTTTACCAATTAGCGTACCTGAAGTATTTACAAGCTCCATTGGCTCACCACCGAATAAACCAAAGGTCATCGCTAATGGCACCAAAATTTGCATGGTAGTAACGCCGAAGTTACCTAAACCAGCATTTAAGCCTAATGCTAAACCTTGTTGTTTTTTCGGGAAGAAGAAAGAAATATTTGACATAGAAGAAGCGAAGTTACCGCCACCAAAGCCAGATAAAAGAGCCAATATTTGGAAAACCCAAAGAGGTGTGTTTTTATCTTGTAGTGCGATACCTGCACCGATAGCTGGAATCATTAATAATGCGGTAGTAAATACAATGGTATTTCGGCCACCAGCTAAACGGATAAAGAAGGAGCTTGGAATTCGTAGTGTTGCCCCCGTAAGACCAGCAACAGCCATTAAGGTAAATAACTCAGACTTCGCAAACGGGAAACCTAAGTTAAGCATTTGGATAGTAATGATGCCCCAGTATAGCCATACTGCGAAACCACATAACAGACTTGGGATTGAAATCCAAAGGTTGCGATTTGCAATCTTTTTACCTTCACTTTCCCAAAATTTGGGATCTTCTACATCCCACTTTTGAATATCTGACATTTGTTACTCCAACGTATCAGTAATTTTTGTTTTTATTTCAGTGACGCTTAATAAACTGAAATGGTGATTAATAATATGTGTATTTTTAATTTTGCTGACCATAAAATAGCAGCAGGGAACTTCTGCTAATTGATCTGGATCAAGCCCAAAGACAACTTTATGGATAGGTAAAAAGCAACTACCACCAAAGTAGTATTTTTATTTTTGTATATCTTACTGTATTTATTGTGTTTTTTATTTTACTTTAGTTTCTTTAAGACTTATCTGTTGTCAGCGGCTATTTAGTGGTAGTTGCTATTGTGATTGCATTTTCTAACGAAAACTCTGTATGCTTTCTTTCTACTTTTGATCTTTTTGAAAAATAAAAAATACGTAATGATGAATAAATTTAGCGACTCTAGTTCTTCATTAATTGCTCGAGCTGGGCAAATAATGGCTATTATTATTACATTAGGATTGGTGAGTATGATTTCTTCCATACTTGTCACTGAAAGTCTTAATGGCGATGCTGCGCAAATTAATGATGCGGGGGCTTTACGTATGCAAGCAATTAGAATATCAAGGGCTTATTATTCAGATATCACGCCAAATAAAGCGCAAGTGAAAGCAGAGATACATGACTTTAATATTCGTTTATCTCATTTATTATTAGGAAAGCTATTTGATAAAGAAGAAAAAAAATCAAATCCGTCAGAAGTTGAAATGCAATATCAGGTAATTTTATCGTTGTGGCAACAAGTTAATGAGGAAAGCTTTAAGCTTGAACAACTTAATAGACAACAACTTAATCAACAGACTGAAAAAATTGATCATTTTGTGGTTCAATTAAACCGCTTAGTTTCTTTATTACAATTAGAGTCAGAAAAAAAATTAAGCTTATTACGGCTTATCCAAGGCGTTTCATTATTTATACTGTTAGGTGTTGCTAGTGTTGTTTTAATTAAGCTCAATCGAAAGTTAATTGTTCCACTTAAGCAATTAATTAGAGTTTCTGAGCAGGTAGGTAAGGGCAACTTTGAAGTAAAAGCTGATTATAATGCAAATAATGAGCTTGGAGTTTTAGCTAATGCAATTAATCAAATGTCATCGGAATTGAAGCTCACTTATAAAGAATTTGAATACAGGGTCGATCATAAAACATTAGAGTTAACTCGAAGTAATCAATCATTAGATTTACTCTTTCGCGCGGCACGAAACTTAGCTGGGTATAGCTTGTCTGAACAAGAAAGTTCGAGCTTTCAAATAAACCCTCTTATTTTTAAAGAACTCGAACAGCTAATTGGCACAGGTAAAGTCAGCGTCAATATTGATGATAGTAAGCATAATAATTTAGTCATTGATGTTATTAATAATAAAAATATAACAATTGATAAAATTTGCTTTAACTATCATAAGTTTCCTTTAGAAAAGCAAAGTTTACTTTTTGGCTACTTACTCTGGGAAATACCTAAAAAGACAGTTGTAAATGATTGGCAAAAACAATTATTGCAAGGGATGGCGGATATAATTTCAACGGCTATAGAACTTGATCAAAAAAGAAGTAGCGAAAAACGCTTAGTTATTGTTGAAGAGCGGGCAGTTATTGCACGTGAATTGCATGATTCATTAGCGCAGTCTTTATCTTACTTGAAAGTACAAATGAGCTTACTAACAAGAAAAATGCAAAAGCAATTACCGCAAGAAGAAGTAGAAGAAACAATTGAGGATATTAAAGAAGGTTTAAGTAGTGCTTACCTTCAATTGAGAGAGTTATTAACTACATTTAGATTGAAACTTGATGATCCGGCAATTAAAAATGCATTATCAGCGACGGCTACAGAATTTAGTGCAAAGTGCCAACATAAAATTGAGTTTACCTATCAAGTACCTGATAATTATTTGAATGCAAACCAAGAAATACACTTATTACAAATTGTGCGAGAAGCCTTATCAAATATACACAGGCATGCCAAAGCAACATTAGCTGGTGTTGATATCTCGTTAAAAGAAAATAAGATTGTTGTTAAAATATGGGACAATGGTGTGGGTTTACCCAAATCACCAACTAAACATGGTCACTTTGGTGTAGATATTATGACCGAAAGAGCCATATCGTTGAATACACAGGTACACTTAAGTGCAAGGGCTGAATCAGGCACCTTGGTAAGTTTTGAGTTTAGTCATTAATGTTAAATTGTTAAATTTGCATTAAATAGGTAAGAGAAAATAGTTATGAAACAAGCAAGTATTTTATTAGTTGATGACCATCCTATGTTACGTAAGGGAGTTGCTCAATTAATTTCTCTTGAAGATAACCTTAAAGTGATAGGAGAAGTTAGCTCTGGTGATGAAGCGATAGCCTTTGCGGTTAAGAATATGCCTGACTTAATTTTACTTGATCTGAATATGAAAGGCTTAAGTGGAACGGAAACGTTAAGTGCACTTAAACGCGCAAATATAACGTCAAAAGTGGTTATTTTTAGTGTTTCTGATAACGAAACTGATATTTTACAAGCCTTGAAGTTTAATGCTGACGGATACTTGCTAAAAGATAGTGAACCTGAAGAGCTAATTGAAAAAATAAATCATGCCATTATTGGCGAGTTTGTTATTAGCGAACCCTTAACACAAATTCTTGCGAAGTCTCTTCGACCACAAAATAGAGTGAGTGTTATTGATAGCTTAACTCAACGAGAAGTTGAGAACCTTAAGTTAATTGCTAGTGGTAAAAGTAATAAAGAAATTGCGCGTAAACTAGGTATTACCGAAGCAACAGTTAAAGTACACAATAAAAATTTATTTAAAAAGCTTGGTTTAAAAAGCCGAGTTGAAGCTGCTATGTGGGCTGTAGAGCACAAAGTAAGTCATTAATATTTCGTTGGATATAGCTGGATAAAATAAGGTGAAAATATGTTTAAAAAGGATCTTTTATTATTTCTTAGTTTTATAATGTTAGCATCGAATACGCAAGCTTCAGAATCAGTAACCCAAGCTTGCATGATAAAAAAGTTAAAAACTGCCGATTTAAGTGTAACTATTGGTGAGTTAAAGAAGTCATGTGAAGATTTGCAGTTAATTGCGAAAGAAAATAAATATAACGAAGTCGAGCTTTCTCTTGAGCAAGATTTAAAGGCAAGTAACTTGGCATCAAGCCCGTATGTTATGACACCTTATGTAATGACGCCTCATAAAATGAATTACCTTTTGCCGGCGCGCTACAGTGATAATATTAATACTCAATCTTATGAAATAATTGATCAGTGGGCCGAAGAATTTAAAAATGTTGAAATTAAATATCAGCTGAGCTTTAGAGTGCCTCTACTAACCCAGAGCCTATTTACTGAAGGAGATGGTATTGCCTTTGCGTTTACACTCGAATCTTGGTGGCAACTTTATGCGCAAAAAATATCTCGCCCTTTTAGAGAAACAAATTATCAACCAGAGTTCTTTTATTATACGCCATTAACTTGGCAGCCACTTGAGGGTAATACGGCTTTATTAGTTGGCTTTGAACATCAATCTAATGGTCATTCATCGACGCTATCTCGCAGTTGGAATAGAGTTTATGCAAACTTTATATTTGCAAAAGACGATTTTACTATTGCTTTTCGTCCATGGTGGAGAGTTCCTGAAGGGAAAGACGCTACTACACTAACTAAGCCAGGTGATGATAACCCAGACATTACTGATTATATGGGGCACTTTGAACTTTCTATGGAATATAAGTGGGAAAAGTATAATTGGTTTTTTAAAGGAAGAGAAAATTTTAGCACACATAAAGGATATGCTGAGCTAGGAGTAACGTTTCCTATCATTGAGCGTTTAAAAGGTTATATTCAATATACTAATGGTTACGGTGAAAGCTTGATTGATTACAATCACTCACAACAAACGATTGGAATTGGTTTTGCCTTAACTGATTATTTTCAAGGTAAAAACTAAATCCCATCAACGTAATTTTTTAGTAGTAGCAACTGTTTTTAGCTCCCTATCAGTAAATACTACGATCATCTTTAGATACACTTTACGTTTGATATAGTTAACTTAATTCAATTAGACTACTTACTTATGCTTTAGTAATAGGTTTTATTGATGTTAAGCAAATACTCTGTAGAGATTACGTATATATTAAGGGAGTTTACGTGCGTTTTTTAAAGATCACAGCAATTATAATGATAGCCTGTGTGGTTATGCTGATGATCATTTATGGTGGTCGTCTTTTAGTTGCCAATAATGTATTAAAAAGTCAGTTAAGTCGGTATCCATTAGAAGTTAAATGTCTGGATATTAGCTTTACGCGCAGTATGAACCTTGTGGTTGATAAACTTTGCCTGCAAACTCCCAAAGCTAATATTGACATAGTTAATATGACTATTAAGTGGCAACTTTTGTCTGATCTTAATATGACTCATATTGAGATAGAGCGAGCTAATATAACGGGAACAGATCACTTATTTTCTAATATAGAACAAACCAAAAAAATTAATCACAAAAGCGATAAAACAATCAGGCAGTTACTGTCTTCAATTTTACGTCCTCATATAAAGCAAATTAAACAACTTAACTTACCCGTTGAGCTGACCATTGCACAGGTACACTACTTACCTTTTATGGTTAAAAGCAAACAGAAAAGCTCGCTTAATAGCCAATTTATTAATACCTATGTCGCTAGTTTATCTGCGATAGATAATACATTGTCTTTTTCATTGAAAAATAGTGCTCAAGATGAATTTATCAATGTAGAGCTGATAAAGGTAAAAGAACAAGGATTAGCCGGCTTTTCAATTTCATTATCGAGTAATTTAGCATTACTAAAAACATTTGCTGATTTACACCAATTACCAATAACGGCTGAATTACAAAAGTTTATTAGAGAAAGTACTGTCGCGGGTTATGTTGAAACACAAATAGCGTCTAAATCTGATTTAATTAGGATGAATAGTGATATAACCGATCTTGTTCTTACGTCTCAAACTAGTACTGAGCAGTATTCTCCTTTGCAGTTAAGTGGTGATATTAGTGTAGAAAATAAGTTTCACCTGATGGAAGGTAATAAAAATAAGAGAAATAACAGTAAAAAAGATAAATTAAATTTAAAAAAGTCAGAGATACTTTTTACATTTATAGGAGAAAATACGTTAACGATTAGCTATGAGCACCAACGTATTTTAGATGCACTAGTAGAAAATAAATTGCCACCAGCAGCAATCTCTATTTTTAAAGCTAACCCAATGTCACAACTAACTATTACCTTAAAAGACAATGACACACTTAAAGTCACTAATGACACAGTCATGCTGAGTGGGATACAGGTAAGCGGTAATAGCGATCAAAATAAACATTATGCTGAAGTTACTAATCTGCTTTTTTATTATAACAAAAGTAATCATCAACATAGAGAAGCACTTGCTAAGCAAGCAGGTGAAATATTATCTATAGGAAATTTTATCATTGACAGTAAATTGAATTTTTCTGATCTAATAAAGTTAACCTCAGATCCTATTGATATTCACCTAGAAGGCTCTTTACTGAAAAAAGCAAAGCAAACAGCATTGTCTCTACAGCAGAACTCATACTTTACCGTTAAAAATATCACTTTAGCTAAAAAGCAAGACAACCTGAGAGCAAATAAGACACCTTTATTCAAGCTACAAGCACTTAAAACACAATTAGCAGGCGACTTGCTACTTAATACTAATAATGACGTTACTGTAAATTTAACAGCTGAAAGTGAAGCTTCTCAGTTTACTCTGCCCAAAGTAATACTGATAAACTCATTGAAGCTTGCTAATCGTATTAAGGGCAATTTTGATGATATTGAAATTCATAGCGAAGTAAATGCTGATGGTGTAAAGCTCGGTAATATTGATATCCTTGGTTCAGCTTTATCTCCAAAAATCAAAATAGCGGGTAAAGAGTTACAATTAACTGATTTGCTAACATTGAATATTCAATTGCCCACTAAAGTTTCACTTATTGATGGCATGCTTGATTACAGTATTTCTGGCAAAGTTACTGATCTTTATAATTTGGAGCAAAGTCCTTTTAATGCTTCTGTAACACTTACATCAGTTAGTGGGGAAATTGAGGATATTTGGTTACAAGAGCTAAATTGGCAGCAACGTTTTACTTTTCTTGCAGGACGTTTGACTACTTTGCCAAATGATGCTGAAAACTTAACTATTGAGTTAATTGAAACGCCAACCCCAATGACAAAGCTGTCAGTTAATACCAGTTGGAGCTTTAATAAGAGCTTTTCATTTTCAGCTAATGATCTCAAAGCTGGTGTGCTAGGAGGAAGCTTTTCTATTCCCAAAATAGCGTGGCCATTAGAGCATGGCCATTCAGCTAATGTTCAGCTTAATAGTATAGACTTAGAACAAGTACTCGCATTAGATAAAAAGCAAGGGATTGTTGTTACAGGTGAAGTGTCAGGTCAAATACCTATTACTTTTGATGGTGACAAATATATTATTGAAAATGGAGAACTGTATAATATTAGTAATGGTTTAATACAGGTAATGGATAGTCCTGCTGTTGCTGAATTGAAGGCCAATAACACACAGTTACAACTGGCATTTGATGCACTGCAAAACTTACACTATCATCAGCTCTCATCTGTAGTCTCAATGGAAGATGATGGTTATATGCTTCTTGAAACAGTAATTAAGGGTAGGAATCCTGATATTGATAACGATGTTAATTTGAATCTTAATTTAAATTATGACTTATTAGGGCTGTTAGAGTCTTTATCTGTCACACAACGTTTTGAAGAAAATATTATTAAAGGTTTACAAAAAGATAAGGAGTAATTATGAGTAAAGTACTCATTGCAGTGCTAGCTATTTTTATTGTTAGCAGCTGTACACATAGGGTCGAAGTCAGCGCAAAAGAGCCGATTACGATTAATTTAAATTTAAAAATTGATCATGAAATTAAAGTAAAAGTAGATAAAGAGTTAGATGATATTTTTAATGACCAAAGTGATATATTTTAGGGAAATAAAATGAAAAAATTAGCGAGTAGTTTTATAAAAAAATTAACCTGTGCTCTTTTAATTTCAACGATGGCATTTTCTGCTTGGGCTATATCACTCAGTCAGGCGAAACAGCAAGGGCTAGTTGGTGAAATGCCTAATGGCTATTTAGGAGTAGTAGTTAACAGTACGGAAGCAAAAAGTTTAGTTGCTGATATTAATCGAAAACGTAAAAGCATATATATGAATTTAGCACGAAAAAATAAAATCACTATGCAACAGGTTACTGCTTTAGCTGGCGAAAAAGCGATAGCTAAAACTCAGTCAGGCAACTTGATTAAAAACTCAGCAGGACAATGGGTAAAGAAATAATAAAAGTATGATTAAGAGGATAGTCTTACTTCCTCTTATTAATGCTGACTATTATTATATTTATTTGCCCATACTAATGCAGCTTGATAGTAGTCAGTAAGTTCTTCGTAATTTACTTGAACCTTTTTAGCATTGCGTGTGGTGTTATACCAACTGCCTTGTTCATAGTAAGTTACTGCTTGGAGAATATATTTTAATGGCGAGGGTTTATCTCCCGTTAAAGCTTCTAATACTTCAGGAGCTAAAGGTAAATCATTGAGAATTTTATCAAGAGGTTGATTGAGTATTGCATCTAATAAAGAAAACAAGCCCACCATAAAAGCTGATTCAGCTAATTCGGGCATATTTTTAGATGCCATAAGTTCGCAAAATTTAGCTCGAATAATGGTTATTCTAGTTAACTCTTTAGGTTTGTTTTTCGCTAAGATTCCGGTAGTAAATAGCAATATTAGCTTTTTAGTTTCAGCTTCACCTAAATAAATTAATGCATTTTTAATTGACGTGATTTTTTGGGTTAAAGGAAGGATCCCTGAATTAATAAACTTGAATAATTTGAAACTAAGTGCGACGTCTCGCTCAAAATAATTAGCAAGGTTTTTCACACTTGAGGGCGTTTTCATGCACTCTTGCATTAAACATAATAAAATAGGGTGGCTGGCGTCGATCTCATTGCTTTCTGACATTTCAGGTTTACAAAAGTAATATCCTTGAAAAAAGTTAAACCCTAACTTCTTAGCCTGTAAAAATTCTTCTTTAGTTTCCACTTTTTCGGCTAAAATTTTTAATTTTTTTAGCGTAGATAATTTTTCAATTAATGGCTTAATTTCATCAAGCGGCGTTGCTTGAATATCAAATTTAATTAATTTAACTAGCTTAATAAAACGGTTCCATTCTGGCTTATAAATGAAATCATCTAAGACTAAATTGTACCCTTGCAGGTATAGAGTTTGACACATTTGATAAACTTCATCTGACGGAGAAACTGTTTCAAGAATCTCAATCATAACTTTATCAGGTGGCAAAATTAGTGGTAAACCATTTAATATAGACTCTTCAGGAAAATTAATTAACGCAGGTTTGTCATCTGTAATGAATGATAGCCCCTGACTAAGATGAGTTCTCATTATTAGCTTTGAGGTTGCTTTGTGCGGATCTATATTCGGAAATATATTTTCAGGACCTCCTCTGTAGAGTAGTTCATAGGCAACAACCCGTTCTTTTCTATTAAATATTGCTTGGCGTGCGGTATAAACTTTCATTATGTGTCCTTCCAAGAACTCAAACTTTCAATGTTAATAAGTTGACTGCATATATCTGAAATATATTTTTTGACGTTAATCTATTCTTGTTGGTTAAAAATATGTTATCAAAGTGAGGTAATACACTGTCTCAGTATTTCTTGTTCGAAGGCATAAATCATACATAAATCACCTGTAATAGTTACTAGTCAAATAAGGGCGCATGCTGAAATAAAAATGATGATAATAAAGATTATCGTAATGGGGGATATTGAAATGATCGTTTAATATTCAATACTCCAGTGCCGGTAGCTACGCTATCATAGAAGGTTAATATTACTTCCCTTAGACCGTTTGCTTTGCGTCCTAGATTTTCATCTAGTTTGCTTTTTTCAACTGATGCTAAATAATAATATCTGACTTTTAATTCAATGTATAGGAACTCGGTAATGAGATAGCTTATTATCTCTATTTAGTTGATTTAAATAATGAAATAGATTGGTTTCAGTTCCATCAATAATGCTACTATTTTGTAGTCTTAACAAGTAGAAACTAGAGTGTTAAAAACTAATATTTGATAGTTTTAACCTGCTAAAGTAGGCGCTGTAAGTATATTGTGGACCTGTAATCGTATGCTTAAAACATCCTTGTTTATTATGTAGCACACTTAGGGTTAGTAGTATGTCAGTACATTATTAATCGAGATCTAAAAAATTATTTTCTATCGCTTCTTTAAGAGAATTTTGCTGACGCTCAGCTTGTAAAGCTAAATACATTGCTACCATGCATAACGCTAACACTCCGTATAACAACATAAAGCAGGCACTATATACGCCTATCATATCTACGGCTAAACCGAACATAATTGGTAGCGTGCAACCACCTAAGGCACCAACAGCAGCAACTACGCCACCTATACTGCCCATATGATTTGGGTAGTAATCATAAATAATTTTATAAACACTGGCTCGCCCCATACCCTGAGCAAGGCCAATAACAAAAATTAAAAAAGTAAATAGCCAAACATTGACTTCAAAAGAGACTTCAACATCTTTATTTACTCCATGAATAATCATGGTTGTAGGTGGATAGCTTAAGAAAAACAGACACACCATACATATCCAAAAGGCACTCCAATTAACGGCTTGAGCTCCAAACTTGTCAGCAAACCATCCACCCACGGCTCTCACCATGCTTGAGCTTGTGACGAAAAGTAAAGTTAAGGCTAAGGCTTGAGTTAGCGATAGCTTGTAGGCTTCCATGTAATATTGCGGTAACCATAATATTAAAGCGAGGAATGAGCCAAAAACAAAATAATAATATAGTCCAAAGCGCCATACTTGTAGATCTTTTAATGGGGCTAAATGAAAAGCAAGATCATGATTACTTTTTTCTTGGTAGTACTTACTCACTTCTGGGGCAAATAATCTAAATATAATTGCCATAGCCAACATTCCAATACCATAAATTGGGCCAATACTGTCCCAACCATAATACTTAACAATGAAAGGTACTAAAACTAAGGTAATAGCAGCACCAGCATTACCTGCACCAAAAACACCTAAAGCAAAGCCTTGCTTTTTAGTATCAAACCAATCAGTGACATATCGAATACCAATGGTAAAAGAAACACCACTTAAGCCCAGTATAAACCCGAGAAAAATATACTCAGTAAATGTTTCCACATAGGGTAAATAAAAGAGTGGTGGAATAATAATTACCATCTGCCAAAAAAGTAAATTACGACAAGAAAACTTTTCTGCAATAAAACCTATTGGTACTCGAAAAATAGCTCCTGTGAAAATAGGAGCTGCGAGTAACAAGCCAAAATCGGTATTAGTGAGCTGTAAGCTGGATTTTAATTCGATGCCAATGATTGAATATAGTGTCCACACAGAAAAGCAGGCAGCAAAGGCCAAAGTAGCTAATGTTAATGCTCGATATGAATGTTTTTGTTGGATCTCCATAGGCACCTTAAATACGTGATGGTTTTAGAAAAAGCTGGCAAATTATTTAGCTCTATTAATACACTAATTTGAGTATATAAGCTTAAGACTACTACTAAATAGTTAGATGCAAAATAATAATGGCTTTATATTTTTTAATATATGTAAAAACTAATAATACTCCTTTAAATACAACAGTATAAGTTTTTGAGGTTTTTGCTATTGATTACTACTTTGGTGGTAGTTTTTGTGTTTTTTGCAGTTTTCAGCGTATGGTCTGTTGATATGGATCAAATAACGAAAATGGTGAACAAGATATTTTTGTCGTGATTTTATAATACACATAAATGAGCATAGTCATAGTGACCTTGCTTAGTAAAAAAATGCTATTGTGTTTTTATTCTCTAAGGAGAGAAAAAATGTCACACGAAGGTAAAATGAATCTGTTAAATTTAGCAGATCCCAAAATTAAAACGCTACATATCACATGGTTCGCGTTTTTTCTAACATTTGTAGTTTGGTTTTCCCACGCACCTTTGATGGTTTTTATCAAAGAAGCTTTTGACCTATCTAGTGCCCAAGTTAAGGCTCTATTGATATTAAACGTCGCATTAACAATACCAGCACGTATTGTTATTGGTATTCTGGTTGATAAATTTGGCCCACGAATTATTTATAGTTGCTTGCTAATTTCCTCTTCATTTATCTGTACTGGTTTTGCTATGGCAGATAGCTTTGAGCAATTAGCATTATTTAGATTCTTGCTTGGTTTTGTTGGTGCAGGTTTTGTAATCGGTATTCGCTTAGTTGGTGAATGGTTCCCTGCAAAACAAGTCGGTATCGCTGAAGGTATTTATGGTGGTTGGGGTAATTTTGGTAGCGCAGCTGGTGCAATGACACTTCCAACGCTTGCTTTGGCGTTTGGTGGAGATGACGGGTGGCGCTATGCACTTGGTTTAACAGGTGTTATCGCAGGTGTTTACGGTATATTCTTTTATATCTCAGCACGCAATACACCAAAAGGTTCTACCTACTTTAAACCTAAAAAATCTGGTGGCTTAGAAGTTACTAGCTGGAAAGATTTTTACTTTTATCTTTTCATGAACATTCCTATGTATATTGCATTAGCAGTATTAGCATGGAAATTATCGCCAGCAGGCGTGAAATTATTAACTACAGAAACAATGTATATGATGTGGGGAGGGTTAATTGTCCTGTTCATTATCCAAGTTAGAGCTATTTGGCATGTAAATAAAGAAAACTTAACGCACGGTGTTGCTGATATTGAAAAATATGACTTTAAACAAGTCGCTATTTTAGATGTATCTTACTTTGTAACATTCGGTTCAGAATTAGCTGTTGTTTCTATGTTACCTTTGTTCTTCCTAGAAACATTTGAAGGCTTAAGCGCTGTACAAGCAGGTATGTTAGCATCTGGTTTTGCATTTATGAACCTTGTTGCTCGTCCTACTGGTGGTTGGTTTAGTGATAAATTTGGCCGTCGTAAATCATTAATGATTTTAGTTGGTGGTTTAGCTATTGGTTATATGATCTTGAGTCAAATTGATGGTACTTGGATGATTCCATTAGCGGTAATTGCTACTATGTGTTGTTCGTTCTTTGTGCAAGCTGGTGAAGGTGCGGTATTTGCAATTGTTCCTTTAGTTAAGCGTCGTATGACAGGACAAATTGCTGGTATGGCTGGTGCTTATGGTAATGTTGGCGCAGTAACATACTTAACAGTATTATCGTTTGTAGATTACTCTACCTTCTTTATGGTAATTGCAGCTTCAGCAGGTGTTATCTTCTTTGCTACTATGTTCTTAAATGAACCTAAAGGACATATGGCAGAAGTTAATGCTGATGGTACTGTAGAGTTAATTGACGTAGATTAAATTATTCGTCATATTTGAAACCACAGCGGCGTTGTCATCAGTTTTTGTGATCATCACTTAGTGAACTAAGCTCAGGTCACAAAAACTTCGACGGCCTTGTCGATGGCTCCAACTATTTAGAATCATAAGCTACTTTAAATAGTTGGTATTAATCGTAAGTATTTAAAATACAAAGAAGATACCATGCCAAAAACCAACCAATTGCAAGTTGATATCGCCAGCCACTCTATTCAAGGGTTAAAAGATAACAATGAGGATGCCGTTGGTTTTTTAGTTCCTGACGAGCCTTCCGTGCTCGAAGGCAAAGGCATAATTTTAGCTGTTGCAGATGGTGTTAGTAGTGCTGAAGCAGGTAAAGAAGCAAGTCATACTGCAATTTCTCGCTTTTTAAGTGATTATTATCAAACTCCTGATACATGGTCTGTTAAACATTGCGGCCAAAAAATCCTTTCAAGTATTAATCTCACCTTATTTAAACGTAGCCATGAATTCGCCAGCGAAGAGAAAGGTTATTTAACAACTTTTACTGCATTGGTTTTAAAGTCACGTATTGCACATTTTTTTCATGCTGGTGATAGTCGAGCCTACTTATTGCGAGAGGGTGAACTAAAACAGCTTACTCGCGATCATGTTGCCAGTATTGGCTCTGGTCGTAGTTTTCTTGCTCGTGCTATGGGCATGGATAACTCGATTCAAATTGATTACAGCCAATTTACCTTAGAAGTTAATGATATTTTATTGGTGACTTCTGATGGTATTCATGACTTTTTAAGTGAAGAGCAGATAATTAGCCTGATGTCAGAAAATAGCGCTTGCCATGTGCGAATTGAAAAATTGGTAGCAGCTGCATTTGATAATGGTAGTGATGATAATATTAGCGGCTCTTTATGCCAAATAGACTCATTACCTAATGAAAGTTTAAATGATTACAACTCTAAATTAACAAGACTACCTTTTCCACCACCGTTGGATGAAGGAATAAAGCTTGATGGTTATAAAGTACTTAAAGAATTATTTGCCAGCAGTCGTAGTCAGCTCTATTTAGTTGAAGATACTGAAACAGGTGAACAGATGGTGATGAAAACACCCTCTATTAATTTTGAAGAAGACACCGGCTATATTGATCGATTCATTCAAGAAGAATGGATAGGAAAACGTATTGATAGTGATTACGTTGTTAAAATAATTCAGCAAAAAAGAGCGCGTACTTGTTTATATTATTTGATGGAGTACGTAAAAGGGATTTCGCTTGATAAATGGATGGATGAAAACCACTTTCCTAAGCCTAAATTAGCTTTTAGTCTTGTTGAACAAATTGCAGAGGGGTTAGCAGCATTTCATAAAATGGAGACTATTCACCAAGATTTAAAACCCGGTAATATTTTAGTGGATGAAAATAATAATATTAAGGTAGTTGATTTTGGCTCTGTTTTTGTTGCAGGCTTGGCAGAGGTTTTTGTACCGTTAGAACATGAAGGTGTTTTAGGTACTGCAACTTATTCTGATCCTAAATATCTATTAGGTAAAAATACCGGTGTTCAAGGTGATCTTTATGCATTAGCGACAATCACTTATGAAATTTTCACGGGTAAATTACCTTACGGAAATAAAATTGAAGAATGTCAAACAGCTTTTGAGTATGACCGATTACGCTATATTTCTGCCACAGAGGCTAACCCTATTATTCCTATTTGGTTTGATCGCACTTTAGCTCGTGGGGTAAGTTTTGACCTTGAACAACGCTACGATACTATTGCTGAATATATCAAAGATTTAAAAACACCAAACCCAATTTATTTGCTGAATGATCCTAAGGTGACTAAGAACAAGTCCCAAGTTCTTTTTTGGCAGTTATTATCTGGTTTCTGGATATTGATGTTAGTACTCGTTGTCGCACTCTTTACCCAAGGATAATATTGTTTCTTTTAGGGTTTTCTCAATAAAAAAATATTTATTGTCGTGATAAATGGTTACTTTCTATTATTTAATCATATTGCGAAAGCGGTCAAGATTGAGTAAAAACCAACAATTGAGTCCAACCATCAAACCTACAAATGAAAATAATTGTAAGGTTAAATAAAACTCATTTCCTTGCGTTACAGGCCAAATAAGTAACATAGGTATATCGGCAACAAAGATTGAACCAAAAGTTAAAGTGAAAATATTAACTTTTCTTCTTCTTTTTATCATGCCATAGAACTTACCACCGATAAAAAACATATAAATATACGCAACAGGAATTGCGGCAACTGTTAGGCCAAAAAATAGTCCTAAAAAATCGAGTAAACCACTATCCATATTAAAACCAGGTACATCTGCCATATAAGCATAGAAGGTAAATGCAAAGGGGGTTATTAATGGTGCTAGTGCTAAGGCTTTATTTTCAGTCATGTTGAAATACTCATTTTTTAGATAGTAAATTGTCTACTAATGAAGGGTATAACCATCTTCTTTAATTAACGCTTTTGCTTTTTCTAGATCTAACTGTTCAATAGGAGCTGCTAGGTAATAAGGAAGCTCAACCGCTTCTTCATTTAGCTTTATCATGTTGCCTTCTACTAAACGATCAATAACAGATTCAATGGTGTCGTCTAAGCTTTCAGGTATTTGTTGATATTGCTGGCGCATAAAATCTATAAGCTCTTGTAAAGTATGCTTACCATCAGCAAGAGATATTACAACGCCAAACCATTTTTCTAATTCTGTAGTCTTTTGTGGATCATTAATGTCGGCCAGTGCAACAATGCCTGCTTTACGGGTGAATATTACGGTACGGTAGAAATAATGTGATTTATCCAAAGTAATTCTCGTTTTATGGGGGTGATTAAATGTTAAGTTTTTAACTCTAGCACAGTTATAAAAGTTAAAGACTGATCTAGATTAAAGCGCCTAAAGAATAGTGCACTGAGGCAAATGAACTTTTGATAATGAATTATTACATCGATGATGCCGATAGAGGATGATGGCTTTATTGAACAAAATTATCAAATTTGGCGATTATATTATAGACTTACTGTAGAGTATTCGAAGTGATGTTTTTTGAATTAAATAGGAGTTAATTATGCGAAATTTGACAACGGTAGCCTTGCTACTTATAGCAAGTAATAGTTTTGCAGCAGAACACATTGTTGAAATTTACAAAAAGAAATATATTCCCGCTGAAATTATGATTGAATCAGGCGACACCGTTATATGGAAAAATATTGAGAAGCGCCAATACCATAATGTTTGGTTTAAGCAACTTGACAAAGAAGAGCCTGATTATTTTTTCCCTGATGAAAGTTACCAACGCAGTTTTAATAAAACAGGTGATTTTCCTTACGAATGTGGTCCTCATCCAAAAATGAAAGGGAAAGTTATAGTAATTGAAAAAGCTAAAAATTAAGTTTTCTGTATATATCCTTAAAATATATAAGGTTTATTTAAAGCTTTGTTTTTTGATATGGCGCAATAATCGAGAACTTTTTGATACATTTTTTTACAAATTTTGTAAAACTTGATTTCTATCAAGTACCCTTTCTCCCTCTTTAGACTATTATTCACTAGTGACACAAATACATAAACGTAATATCTACAAAAACTTAATATCACTCACTAACGCATGAATTTTTACTAATTCATTAAGGGAAACACCATGTCAGAGAGCTTTACTAAAGGCATGGCAAGGAATATTTATTACGGAGGAAGTGTTTTCTTCTTCTTAATATTCTTAGCTTTGACTTTTCACACTGTAAAAGAGATGCCTAAACGGGATCATCGAGAAAATATTACCGAGGCGGTCGCAAACGGTAAACACTTATGGGAAAAAAATAACTGTATCGGTTGTCATACATTAATAGGTGAAGGTGCTTATTTTGCGCCAGAACTAATGAATGTTTATCAACGTCGCGGTGGTGAAGCTGGCTTTAAAGCTTTTTTCAGTGGCTGGATGAAAGCTCAACCACTAAATATTCCAGGTCGCCGCCAAATGCCACAATTTAATTTAACTGATCAAGAAATTGATGATTTAGCTGAATTCTTAAAGTGGACGTCTGAGCTTGATGCTAATAACTGGCCACCAAACATAGAAGGATAGAGCTGTGAGTACTTTAAAATATCAATCACAAGCAGTAGCAAAGCCTTATTTTATTTTTGCTATGATCTTGTTCGTCGGCCAAATCCTTTTTGGTTTATTAATGGGTTTACAGTACGTTGTAGGTGATATTGTTGGTGGTTTAATTCCATTCAATGTTGCGCGTATGGTGCATACCAACTTACTTATTGTTTGGTTACTATTTGGCTTTATGGGTGCAGCTTATTATTTAATACCTGAAGAAGCTGAAACTGAATTATTTAGTCCTAAATTAGCAATAGCATTATTTTGGATTTTTGTTGCCGCTGGTGTTGCAACAATATTAGGCTACTTACTTGTTCCTTATTCTACATTAGCGGACTTAACCTTTAATGAATTATGGCCAACCATGGGACGTGAGTTCCTTGAACAACCAACAATCACTAAAATCGGTATTGTTATTGTTGCATTAGGCTTCTTATTTAACTTGGGTATGACTGTATTAAAAGGTCGTAAAACAGCCATTAACATGGTGCTTATGACTGGTTTAATCGGTTTAGCTGTATTCTTCTTATTCGCTTTCTATAACCCAACTAACTTAGCATTAGATAAGTACTTCTGGTGGTTTGTAGTTCATTTATGGGTTGAAGGTGTATGGGAATTAATCATGGGTGCAATCTTGGCTTATGTATTAATCAAAGTAACTGGTGTTGACCGTGAAGTAATTGAAAAATGGCTATATGTGATTATCGCTATGGCGCTTATCTCAGGTATCTTAGGTACAGGTCATCACTTCTACTGGTTAATGACACCTGAATATTGGCAGTGGGTTGGTTCTATCTTCTCAGCACTTGAACCACTACCTTTCTTCGCTATGGTTTTATATGCATTTAACATGGTTAACCGTCGTCGTCGTGAACATCCTAACAAGGCTGCTACATTATGGGCTTTAGGTACAGCAGTTATGGCATTCTTAGGTGCTGGTGTTTGGGGCTTCTTACATACGCTTTCTTTTGTAAACTATTATACTCATGGTTCACAAATTACAGCAGCTCATGGTCACATGGCTTTCTACGGTGCTTACGCTATGATCGTTATGACTATCATGTCTTACGCAATGCCTAAGTTACGTGGTATCGGTGAAGCTAACTGTAATAAAGCACAAGTTGTTGAAATGTGGGGCTTCTGGTTAATGACCGTTGCTATGGTATTTATCACATTGTTCTTAACAGGTGCTGGTATCTTACAAGTATGGTTACAACGTATTCCTGAGTCAGGTGAAGCATTAAGCTTTATGGCAACTCAAGATAAATTAGCTATTTTCTACTGGTTACGTGAAATTGCTGGTGTAGTATTCTTACTTGGTTTGATTGCTTACATCTCTAGTTTCTTTGTTACAGATAAGAAAACTGCGTAATTTAAATTACGAGTAACAACTTAATTGTTACGAAAGTGATAAAAACCGCGAACTTTGTTTCGCGGTTTTTTTTTGTAAATTTGATATAATCAAAGGCTTCAATCAATACTATTGCAAAAAGCATCTGAGAACTTATGAAAAGAATTGTTCTTTATACTATGGATAAATGCCCACATTGCCAAAGTGCGAAAAGCTATTTAGAGCAGCAAAAAATACCTTTTAGATTATGTAATGTAAAAACACCAAAAGGGCAAAAAGAGTTTGCTGCAACCCGACTACGTGGTGTACCAGTACTTAAAATTGGCGATCAAATATTAAATGGCTTTTCAGTTAAAGAGTTTAATAAGCTCTTCAAATCATAGACATAAGGTTTATTATTTAGCTGCGAACTGTTTATATGTTACTGTAACAAAGGCGTTGTAAATACGACTTTAAATGCTGTTATATTTTTGAAAAGGATATTGTACATTGCATTTTGTTTATAGAGTTATCATTGCCATAGTTCTAATGAGTAGTTTTGCTACTGTGAAGGCTGTTCGGGCAACTGATAGCTTAAACCTGAAAAACATAAATCATCAGTTAAACCAACAACCTTGGTTAACTTACCAAAAACTTCAATCTCAGGCTGATGAATACATTAATGCTTCTACAAATGAGCATTTATGGTGGCTGCTTCGTAAAGCACAAGCCGAAAATCTATTATATTTTTTTGATAAGCTTCAAGTAACAGTCAAAACAGCTGAATCATTAATTAATGATAAAACGCCTCCTCGAGTTGCCATTAACTTTACTATTTTTCAGGGCGTTATTTTACAACGAAATGGCAAATACCAAGAATCTCAACGCATATTAAAACAAGCAAAACAAACAGCAAAAATACATAAATATACAGACTTACTTGTCTCTGCAAAATTGGAATTAGCTTATACACGAAGTTTAACTGAGTTGTATGAATCATCACTTACCGACCTGCAAAAAGCATATGTGGAAGCTATTGCCTTAAATGATGAGCTTTTAGTTGCGAGAATTAATGAAGTTTACGGCGCAATCTATGGGTACTTACATGATTATGGTCAGTCTATTGAATATTATCAAAGAGCGTTAAAGAGCTACCAACAGCTTGGTTACCCTGCTCACGAAGTAGAAGCTATATATGGTATAGCTGTTACCTATCGATATTGGGAAAAATATGATTTGTCACTAGATTATTACCACAAATATCAAAAGGCTATTGTTTATAGTCCCAATAATGTTGATGGAAAGTTTTACGCTTTATATGGCATATCAATGAGTCTTGCTGGTAAAGGTGATTGCACAAAAGCATTAGATCATATTAAAGAAGCGCTTAATGTAACAGGATTAATAGACTATAAAGCAGAGCTTTTTAAGCGTCAGGCGTTATGTTTTATTGTACTTAATAAGCTGAACCTTGCGGAAGAATCTTTAGATAATGCGGCGTCTATATTTGCTGAAATACCTGAACTTGAAGGCACAAGATGGCAAATAGAGGTGATCAGAATACGTGCGCAGTTATCGCAGGCAAGAGGTGATCATGAAGAGGCATATCACTTGCTCAAACTGTTCAATCAAAAAGAAGTGGCACAATTAAAGAAAAACTCCGCAGACAGGCTGCTAAGAGTTAGAGGAGCATTAGAAGCTGAACGACAAAATGTAGAGATTTCTTTGTTGCAGCAAAGAGGCAAAGTACATGAATTGAAGTTTACTCAGCAAAAACAAGAAAACCTTATACAAACTTATATTATTAGCTTTGTTATTATGTTGATTTTATTGGGCTTAACATTTATTTATTTTCAATGGCGATATAGTAAAAAGTTACTCGCATTATCTTTTCGTGATTCATTATCAAACTCTTACAACCGACGTTATATTTTTAACTTTTTCGACTCGCTAATCAAAGGTAATGACTTGGAAAAAAATCAAATATCTATCATGTTGATAGATATAGATGACTTTAAACAAATCAATGATCTGTATGGTCATTCTTTTGGTGATAGAGTCATTAGTGAAGTTGCTAAAATAAGTAATAGCACGGTCAGAGTTGAGGATGCTGTGGGCCGTGTAGGTGGAGAAGAGTTTTTATGTGTTTTACCCAGAATTGACTCTGTTCAATGCTTACATATTGCACAACGTTTAGTCAAAACAGTTGCTGAATATAGTTTTTCTGTTGAGAATAAAGATAAAAGTCAGCAGAAAATTAGTATTACCGTCAGTATTGGGGTTGCAACAACATCTGTCGATACAACTAATAGTGCTGATGTATATTTAGAAGCTGATAAAGCGTTATATCATGCAAAATCATGTGGTAAAAATAGAGCAGTAAAATACCAAAATACAATGCAGCATTCGTATTTGAATCAGAACTAAACATAAGTTGTTTTCTATCTCATTAGGAGAGATTTCGTTATTCAACTATCATCTCAACTATCTCACTTAGCTATTAAAGCCATAACCTTAATACAGGATTACTTAGGGTTAATGGGCTATAAAGCACAGGTTCATTTTGAGTTAGAAGGCTGTTACCGTATTGATAGTAGCTGTGAACAGCAATTAGATTTTAGTAAAATTAATCGATGTTTATATGAATTAGGTATTGAAGGCGAGATTGTCAGTGAATACTGGCAAAACCAATGGGAATACGTATCACTTTTCAATGGTCAAACACCATTAAAAGAGGCTTATAATTTACAGAAAGTTATCACTACATTACCTAGGTTATTTCAACAGATATATGGAAAACATTCCCAGATAGAAACCTTGATTCAACCTGTTGTTTGGTCGGGTGATCGTGGAAAGCTAATAACAGGATCTAGTCAAATATTTGCTAGTGAAATACGTGATGTCCATATTCCAAATGCGGTGCAGCTGAACGTAAGTGTATTGGATAAAACTGGTAAAAATCTTATTGCAAAAGAAGGGTTTGGTGAATGCTTACAACACTTTTTTTTACAAACAAGTCTTGCATGTTGCTTATTATTTTTACCTGAAGAGGCAGCTTTTGAGCGCTTAGCACTGAAATCTCGTTATGGCTTAGCACAAGAACTTTGCTCTCCAATGGATATTTCAGGCGGTCATCAAGGCAGTGTAGCTTTATATAAAAAACTTGGTAAGCATAATCAAAATATGGGTGAAGAGCCTTTATTATATGACAGCCAGAATAATGTTTTATCAGTACAACAAAACTGGGAAAAAAC
>CAXIBS010000019.1:0-26923 GCA_964022585.1 uncultured Colwellia sp. | reverse complement strand
GACAGCGTTTGTTGGTCATTTTTACGGCGTTATCGCATTTTTATGTGGAATAAAACCACATGACAAAGGCTCTGCCTTGTATAAATACCCAATAAACCGCTGCAAAAACAATCTCAAAAGATCAACAGACCCTACACTTTCCTGCAATACTAATATTTCTTACATCTTTAGCTAATGCTTTGTAACCTAGCTCTTTAATAAAACTGCAATAAAAATGAGATATAGTTTTCTTTCTACGTTATGCAAAGTAAAAAGTTTCCATTTCAAGGCTGTTAAACTATAAAGGAGTATAACCTGAATGCGTTTTCTCGAAAAAGAACTCAGTTGGCTATCATTTAATCATCGCGTTTTACAAGAAGCACAAGATGATAGTGTTCCATTATTAGAGCGTTTGAGATTCTTGGGGATTTATTCAAGCAATATGGATGAGTTCTATCGAGTTAGAGTAGCAGATGTACGCCGTAATATATTGTTATCAACAAACAGCAAGCAAAGCACAAAGTCACTGTCTTTATTTAATGATATTCAAAATAAAGTCATCTCACTACAAAATATTTTTGACGAAACTTATCAACTACTTTTACAGCAATTAGATGCTAATAACATTCATCTGATTAATGAGATGCAATTATCAGAATCACAACAGCTATGGTTAGAGCAATATTATAAAGACAAATTACGTCGTCATATTTTCCCATTAATAATAAACGAAAAAACAACATTAGCAGATCATATAAATGACGACGCTACTTATTTAATGGTGTCCATGTGTAAAGATCAACATTGTCAGTATGCGTTAGTTGAAGTACCCAGCAGTAACTCTCCACGATTTGTTAAACTGCCCAATGATAAGCAAGAACATGCTAAAGGCGTGAGTATTATTTTACTTGATAATATTATTCGACATTGCTTAACACAGATATTTAATGGTTTTTTTGAGTTTGATACCATTCATGCTTATTCAATGAAACTTACCCGAGATGCTGAATTTGATCTCAGCAATGAGTTTAGTCAAAGTTTGTCTGAGCAAATGTCTTCAAGTTTAAAGCAACGAATTCATGCTGAACCTGTTCGTCTAGTTTACGATAAAAAAATGCCTCACAGTATGTTATCAGTGCTGAAACAGCAATTTACAATTACTTCTAATGAAGGAATTATATCTGGAGGTCGCTATCACAGCTTCAAAGATTTTATTGAATTTCCTAGTATTGGCGATAAGTCATTAGAACATGAAAAGCTTCCCTCGCTAGAACAACACGACTTTACTCGTTATAACAACGCATTTATTGCCATAAAAGCGCAAGATATTTTACTTTATTACCCTTATCATAAATTTTCTCATTTTACCGAATGGTTACGACAAGCAGCATATGATCCAATGGTACGAAAAATTGAAATATCACTTTATCGAGTAGCCAAAAAGTCTAGAATTATCGCCGCACTTACCGAAGCAGTCAAAAATGGTAAAGAAGTTTCAGTAAATATTGAACTACGTGCGCGTTTTGATGAACAAGCAAACCTGAATTGGGCTGAAGTATTGTCTAATGCGGGTGCAAAGGTTTCTTTTGGTATTCCAACATTAAAAACACATGCAAAAATTTGTTTAATTAGCCGTGAAGAGAATGATGAGTTAGTACGTTATGCTCATATTGGCACCGGTAACTTTCATGAGAAGAATGCAAAAATTTATACTGATTTCAGTTTGTTTACTTGCCAAAAAGAAATTACAGATGAAGTAGCACAAGTATTTAAATTTATAGAGTTTCCTTATATGGCATTTAACTTTAATCACCTTATTGTGTCACCAATAAATGCCCGTAGTGCAATTGATACATTAATCAATCAGGAGATAAATGCCGCTAAGCAGAATAAACCCAGTGGTATCACACTAAAAGTAAATAACCTCGTCGATCAAAGCTTAATTAATAAACTGTACCAAGCCAATAATGCTGGTGTAAAAATACAACTAATTATTCGAGGCATTTGTTCATTGGTGACTGGCATTAAAGACCAAAGTGAAAATATCACAGCGATTAGTATAGTAGATCGATACTTAGAACATCCAAGAGTTTCCATTTTTGAAAATGAAGGTAACCCTAAAGTTTATATTTCTTCTGCAGACTGGATGGTGAGAAACATAGATAGGCGCGTTGAGGTAACTTGTCCTATTTACGATCCCTTGGTAAAACAAAAAATTATTGATACTATCGCTATTCAGTTAAGTGATAACACTAAAGCAAGAGTCCTTGATACTGAACAGACCAATCGTTATCAAATTAATACAAGTACACTAAAAACTCGCGCTCAAGTTGCTACTTATCATTACCTAAAAGCACAGCAACAGAAAAAAATGGCACGGGATATCCAAAATTAACGTCATTAAAGTCAGATAATGGAAAAATATATTTCAAGTAGAACAAACCATTTAGTTGCAATTGATTTAGGCTCAAACAGTTTTCATTTAATTATTGCTCGAGAGCAAGATGGCTGCCTGCAAATTATGCATCGGCAAAAGCAAACAGTTAGTCTTGCTAAAGGACTAGACTCAGTTGATCATTTGAGTGAGTCCTCGATGAATACTGCATTAGCGTGTTTGCATGACTTTAACTTATCGCTTGCAAATATTCCTAACAGCTCGATTCGTATTGTAGCAACACAAGCATTACGGCAAGCTAAAAACAGTCAGCAGTTTATTGATTTAGCAAAGAAAGTTCTTCCCTACCCCATTGAAATTATCACGGGTAAATTAGAAGCTGAGCTTATCTACAAAGGTGTTGCTCATACACAACCATTACGTGGCAGTACATTTATTATTGATATTGGTGGCGGTAGCACAGAGTTAGTTATTGGCCACAATTTTTCTACATCACTTACTGATAGCTTAGAAATGGGTTGTATTAGCGTACAAAAAATGTTTTTTTTCGATGGCGAGATCACTGATATTGCAATGCAAGAGGCTAAAAAGTTCGCTGTAAAACAGTTATCAACCGTTGCTGATCGATATAGAGAGTCCGACAACAATACTTTTATTGGCACTTCAGGCTCAATTAAGGCAATAAGTCATGTAATGCTAGAATTATATGGCGATAATAAAATAACAGTTAAGCGTTTAAAGCGCTTAGTAAAACAACTTATCGGCTGGCAACACTATAAAAATATTCCTTTACGCTCGTTAGATGAAGCTAGACGCCCGCTACTTGCCAGCGCTGTGGCTATATTATCTAGTTGTTTCTCTCAACTTGGCATCAACCAAATGAGCTTTAGACCTGGTGGATTACGTGAGGGCGTATTATATGATTTAAGCCAATCAAGAACAGATATTGATATAAGAGATAGAACTATTCATAACTTGATACGCTTACATCATGTTGATAGAGCTTTTAGCCAACGTGTATTACAACAGCTTACTTTTATCCGTAAGCAATTAAAAGGTACATCAGTTCAATTAAAACAAATTGAATTCTCTCTTTTATGCTGGGCTGCACAGTTACATGAAATAGGTATTGCCATTAATTCAAAGAAACGCCAACACCACGGTGGGTATATTTTAGAGCACAGCGAGCTACCAGGCTTTAGTGAATGTGAGAAAAAAACTCTTGTTTTACTAGTACGTTATCATAGAGGGCAATTAAAGCTAACTACTGAAGAGTTAAAAGGTTCATTAGCAATAACTCCTCGTACAAAATTACTAATACAAATTCTTCGCCTTGCTATTATTTTGACACAAGGTCGTTTACAAGAAATCGATGCGCAAGCAAGTATTTCGCATGATAATGATGCTCTAATCGTTACACTTACAGCACAGGCTGAATTACAAAGTAAACTTAATAGTGAAATTGAAAAACAAGCAAATGCTGATTTAACCTTAACGGTTAAATATGAATAATGCAGTTGTTTACATAACACCATAACCTTTGTTTTAAGCTAGGTTAGCTAGGTGACTATTTTTCGAGAGCTATTTAGCCAATATGATATTTTCTAAGTTTCATTGCTATCTTGTTATGAGAAACATTTAAGCGCTCTGCAAGCTTGCGTGTTGTGGGAAACAAAGGATAAAGCTGTGATAACAGTTGTTTTTCAAACCGCTCTTGTGCACTAGACCAATCTTTTATTGTTTGTACTTCACTCAAATCCGTCGGTATTTCATTCTGTGATAACGGGCTCACTTGGGAGAACTTTGTTAATGCTTGTTCAATGTCGTGCACATCGATAACATTTGAAGTGTTTAACGCGACAACTGAAAATAAAACATTTTGTAATTGGCGAATATTGCCCGGCCAGTGATATGCCCGTAATAATGCTAACGCACCTTCAGTTAATTTAACTTTGTTTGAAGGTGCGTGGATAGCCTGCTCTACTTGTTTTATCGCATTATTGATAAAGTATGTGGCTAACAGGTGAATATCTTCTGTTCGCTCTCTTAACGCTGGCAAAGCTAAATTGAGTACATTAAGTCGATAGTACAAATCTTCTCTAAATAACTTTTCTTCTATCAAATCTGCAAGGTTCTGATGACTTGCACTAATCACTCGAACATTTGCGTGTAACTCTTTTGTTCCCCCTACACGCCTATAAGAAAAGTCCTGTAAAAATCTCAGCAATTTAGCTTGTAGGTAGGTCGACATTTCGGCAATTTCATCAAGAAAAATACTGCCGCCTTCTGCTAATTCAATCAAACCAGGTTTCCCCGACTTATTCGCTCCTGTAAAGGCTCCGCTGCTATAACCAAATAGTTCACTTTCAAGTAAATGCTCTGGTAAAGCAGCACAGTTAATAGCTAAAAATGGCGCTTGCGAGCGATTACTCAATTGATGTAAAGCTCTAGCAATTAATTCTTTGCCTGTGCCTGTTTCACCGCTAATAAGCACAGGTAAATCTAACTTTGCAAAGCGTGCACTTTGCTCTTTTAATAAAAGAATGCTCTGCGAGTTGCCAATTATATTATCAACGCCTTCCGCTTGATAAGTTTGCATGAGTGACAACTGTCTACCAACAACACTCATAGAACGTAATGTGATCATGGCACCTGTAACTTGCTTATGTTCGCTTACAACCGGAGTTATATCAGCTAAATATGTATTCCCTTGAAATATGAGCGAATGAGTTACGGCTTTATCTGTTAATAGCGTTTGATATTTTTGCTCAATAAATTCATCAATAGATAATCCAGTTATGGGGAGTTTACTTTTATTTTTTTGCACAAGTTTTTGCGTTGCCGCATTTATCGCTAAAATGATTCCTTGATTATCAATATCAATAATGGGATCAGGTATTCTATCTAATAATACCTTTAGATGATTTTCTCTCTGCTCTATCGGTAGTAACGCTATTTCAGAAATACTAATAACTCCGGTGACAGCTTGTAGTACTTTAGCTATATCATTTACTGATAATGTACTCTGCTCTAGGTGAACAAAAGTGAAGCAAGGTGTTACTTCAACAGCTTTTAAATTCCATGACTGTTTAGCAAAAACACTCAGGATTTCTTGGCTAATCCCTATCCTATCTGTTGACTGTATTTCTAATCGCATACAAACCTTGTAATAATTTAATTACTAGTAATATTTAAATTACAATAATAAAAAAAACATTATAAAACAAGTTTTAGGCTGATAAATAAAAGAGTTTAATAAACCATTATAGCTATTCATTTATACGAAATTGTCTATGACACTCAACTTTGTAATAAATTTAGTACAAATCAACATTGATTTGATGAGAAATTATATACAAATAAAAACTCAATAACGCAAACCATTGATAAAATTGAGTTTTTTATTTGTGGCAGTTAACTTGCTATATTTTCTAATTATGAATGGTCAGTGATAGCTCATGCTAGTTCATCAACCTAAATAAATAACAATAGGAATATAGAATGCCTGAAAATAACAATAATAATCACTTCTGCAGTCAAGCTGTTGAAACACAAGCAATTCACGCAGGACGCATCAATGATGAACAATTTGGTTCGTTATCTACTCCCTTGTATCAAACTTCAACTTTTATATTTGACAACGCAGAACAAGGCGCACAACGCTTTGCTGGTGAGAGTGATGGCTTTATTTATACTCGTTTAGGTAACCCAACTACTAGGCAATTAGAGATGCGAATTGCTGCGATGGAGTGTATGGAGGATGCCGCTGCTACAGCGACAGGTATGGCTGCAGTTTCAGCAGCTTTGCTTAGTAATCTTCAGGCTGGTGATCATATGATTTCTTCGAAAGCTGTTTACGGATGTTCTTTTGCATTAATGAATCACATGCTGAAAAAGTTTGCCATTGAAGTAAGCTTTGTCGATATGACCGAGCCTGAAAATATCATAAAAGCAATTAAAGAGAATACTAAACTCGTTTTTTTAGAGACTCCTATTAACCCCAACTTAGTTGTATTAGATTTACAAAAAATATGCGCTATTGCTCAAAATAATAAATTAATTTCTGTTGTTGATAATACCTTTTTGACACCTGTTTTGCAGCAACCTGCAAAATTTGGCGCTGATATTGTGATTCACAGTGCGACTAAATATTTGAACGGTCACGGGGATGTTGTCGCAGGTATAGTATGTAGCAGTAGTGAAATGATAAACAATATTAAAATGACTACTTTAAAAGATATTGGAGCCACAATGAGCCCCCATGATGCTTGGCTAAGTATGCGAGGGTTAAAAACTTTACCTATTAGAATTGATCGACACTGTAGCAACGCGCTCATTGTTGCCAAGTTTTTAGAAAAACATAAAGCTGTTTCACACGTTTACTACCCGGGGCTAGAATCACACTCTGGATATCAATTTATCGGTAATCAAATGAAAGCTGCAGGCGGTGTGATTGCGTTCGAATTAAAAACTAATATAAAAGGTGGTGCTGATTTTATTAATAATATGAATTTATTTTCTATTGCTGTGAGTTTAGGTGATGCCGAATCATTAATTCAACATCCTGCATCAATGACACATTCACCCTATACGCCAGAAGAAAGAGAACAGGCAGGTATTTCAGATTCATTGATAAGAATATCGGTAGGGTTAGAGAATGTGAATGACATCATCGCTGACTTATCGCAAGCACTTGATAAAATTTATATGTCAAAAGCAAGTAAGCTTAACGTTAAAACACATGTTGCAGCCTAACTAATAATTATGCCAGCTTAACGAATAAAGAAGTTATAACGTAGGCTGGCATAAACATTAATTTTTAGCTATTTTTAATTGTTGTTTTGTGAAGTAGTATTTACCTAACACCACCATTAATATGCCACTAAGTACAATAGCAGCAGATACCATCAGGCGTATAGTTATTGTTTCAGATACAAAAATCACACCGCCAATTGCTGCAATTATAGGAACAGATAATTGGGTTACTGCCGCTTGTGTTGAAGATAAGCTACCAAGCGCTATATACCATATTGTATAGCCTAAACCAGAAGTTATAGCACCAGAAACTATAGCTAATATCACTCCTTCTAAGGAGTAATTAAAATTATTCATCGTTAATATCGCCAGTAAAATAACGAAAGGAATTGCTCTTAAAAAGTTATAAGTTGTATCCATGAGTGGGTTTTTCGAACCGCGCCCTTTTAATGTATAAAGCCCCCATGATACTCCTGAAATTGTCATTAAAATAAAACCATTAATTGATGGAGTAGTAATTGTTGGCAATATCAAATAAATAAAGCCAATGGAAGCAGTGGTAACCCCTATCCACTCAATCAGGTGTAACTTTATCCCCAATCTCATTGAAAGCATGATGATAGTAATCTGCACCGATCCAAATAAAATAAGTGCACCAGTACCGGTATCAACAGAAAGGTATGCATATGAAAATGTAACTGCATAAAGGAATAGTGCAATACTAGCAGACCAACTCCCTTTCGATATGTTCTCATTGTTAGATTCGTGAGACTTTCTTGTGAGAGTTAAAATAAGAAAAAGAGCAATGGCGCCCGATAGTAGTCTAATTGTCGTAAAGCTTGATGCATCAATAGCCTTATCACCTAGTGCTAAACGACAAAGTACTGAATTTGCTGCAAAGGCAATTAATGCTAAAGATGTTAATATAGTCGTTTTAATAAAATGTTTATTGATTGTATGTACTCTTATTAATGAAAAAATATAAACGTTATTTTACAAAAAAGTTGCTACAACTTAATGCTCAGGAAGCTCAACTATTCGCCAGTAATAATCGAGTAATTTAACCAATTCATCAAAGCCATTTTGTAGTCTTTCTTTGACAATATAACCGGCTATATTTTGATTATAAGCTGCAGTTTTATCTTCATCATCTTTACTTGTTGTAAGGACAAAAACAATACTATCACTTAGCTTTTCATCACGCCTCAATTCTTCAAGCATTTCTAAGCCACCCATTTTAGGCATATTAAGATCTAATAATATTATATATGGACATGATACGGTGCCATTTCTTAATAGCTCTAATGCCATAACGCCATCTTTAGCACGAACGATTGGATTTGCTATCCTTAACTTTTTAAAAGCTCGCTCAACAATTTTTGCATCAATATCGTCATCCTCAGCAAGTAAAATTGTCGCACCTTTATAATTTGAATTGTCCATTATTCTTCCTCCATAAAGTTTTGTTTAGGCCAAATAAAAGTAAAGCATGTACCGTTTGAACCATCAGACTCAACTGTTATTGAGCCTTTGTGGTAATCAAGTAATTTTTTAATAATAGAGAGTCCCATACCACTCCCTTCTACTTCATCACGAGGCTTTAACGTTTTAAATAGATCAAAGATTTGTTCATGATATCTTTCTGGGATGCCAGGGCCATTATCTTTAATAGAAAACTGATAAAACCTTGGAAACTCCTCTGCACTAACTATAATATTACCCTGTGCTTTATCATTGTGCTTTATCGCATTACCTATTAAATTTCTTATTATCGTTTCAAAAGGTGATATCGCTGTATTAATAGTGGGCATTATACTTTCAAAAGTTAGCTTCATACTGTTTGACGGATCATTTAAATCAAATACATTAAAAAATAGCTCTTGAGTATCAATAAGCTGAACCTCCCCTACTTTTCTACCTATACGAGAGTAATCTAACAAATCTTCTAATAGTTTTTCTAAGCGAGACGTTCTATTCATTAGTAATTGTAAATTAGCTTTGGTCTCATCCTCAGCATAGTCATCGATATCTTCTTCTATCCATGCAGATAACTGCATAATACCTCGAAGAGGTGCTTTTAAATCATGCGAGGCAACATAGGCAAAATCATTTAGCTCTTTATTGCTACGCTTTAACTCTTCAGTTACTTGAACATGCTCTGTCATGTTAATAATGGTAGCAAGCGTTTTAGGTATTTTATCTGTAAAAAACTGAGCAAGTCCTATTTCCGCTGGAAATTCATCGCCAGATTTAGTTAAACCAAAAACATCGATACCCAAACCCATGCGACGATGTGATGGATTTTTATTAAAGTTTTCACGATGTTTAGCATGATGATTTTGAAACCTTATAGGTATCAGTGAATCAACATTTTTGCCAATAATCTCTTCTTCAGTATAACCAAAAAGTGCACAGGTTTGAGGGTTTACTGTTTCAATATCTCCCTGTTTATCAGTGATAATAATGCCACACGGGGCAGACTCAGTTATATTTCTATAATATTCTTCTTTAATTGAAAGCTCTTTTGTTATTTTTTTCGCTAATAAAGTTGCATTTTGTTGCGAGCGTGTAAGAGTTATAAACAGAAATAACAGCATAATGTCAATTATCACACCACTGGTCAGAATAATTAACGGTTGATTAGAGCTAGTTGATTCTCTGAATGAATTTGCTGTTTGAATTTGAAAAGTCCATGGGCGACCATACATAGTCAATGTAATTTCTTGTTGAAAAAGAGGCGTTTGATCGTAATTTTTATTATCAGGTTGCAGTTCATTATAAAGTTCATCACTACCATCTGATATACTAAAAATTAGCTGTCGGCTACTTTGTTCAAGCGTCCCCTCAATCAACTTGTACATGATAAATGGAGCATAGACATGACCAACAAAGTGTCGTTGTCGTTGCTCAAGCGTTTCAATTTTTTGGCTATTATAAAACGGAACATACTTTAAAAAACCTGGTGTTTTTTTACTATCTTGTACTAGAATTATTGGCGCTGTTATTTGAGTAATACCTGTATCTCTAGATTTCTTAGCAGCACTTAAACGGTTATGTTCAAATGCCATATCTAAGCCCACCGCTTGCTCATTATTAGTAACAGGCTCTATATAGGTAATTGGCCAATATTCTTCTTTATTGTGTTTTGGATGAAGCTGAAAATTTGGTCTTAGTTTTTGTTGTTCCTCAAGGAAGTTGTCGAGTTTATCAGGCTGAATATAATAAATAATTCCTATACCATTAATCCCTGGGTATGTTTCATTAAGGTTTAAAACTTTAGCATATTTGGTCCACTCGTCTAATTTTGGATTTTGCATAATTGACTGAATAGCTGCTGCACCAGATTTTAGTACAACAGCATAATGAGACATTCGTTCAGATATTTGCTCTAGTAGTTGTTTCGATTGAATATTAAAAAGTTCAGCTCTTTTCTCTTGTATTTGATTATCAGAGATTTTCCATGCGGTGATTGTCAGTAAAAGTGATGCAAGTATAACTAGCCAATGGTGCCAATGTATTAGTACGACTTCTTTAACCTTTTTTTCAGACATTAAGTATTTCCATATAGATTAAAGTGAACAGTTATAAGCTCACTTATAGATTTATAAATAGTTCTTTTCTATTTCATCACTAGGCTGAGGTTGAGAATATACATAACCTTGCACACGCTTAATCATCAGCCTTTTACATAGTTCAACATGATCTTGGCTCTCTATTCCTTCTGCAATAATATCTAAGCCTAATATAGTTGCCATAGCAACGAGTCCTTCAACTAATGCTGTGTTCTTTGTATCATCTAAAAACTCAGGCATTAAACTTTTATCTATTTTTACAGTAGAAATGGGATAATTGCGTAGATGTGAAATAGAAGAAAAACCAGTACCAAAATCGTCCAGTGATAAACTAAATCCATTATCAATTAAGGCTGAAATAACCTGACGAGAAGTTGATGTATTTTTAAACAAAGCTGTTTCTGTTAGCTCTATTTCAATTAATTCTGCTAGAACGCCATATTTTTCGAGGCATTCAACTAAATAATCAACAACATCTAGGCTTCTTAACTGTACTGCGGATACATTAATAGACATGGTGAACGGAGAAGCTCTGCCAATATTCCATTTGGCTAAAGTAGAAATAGCTTCATCAATAACCCAAAGACCAATTGGGATTATTTGCTGTGTTTCTTCTGCAACTTTGATAAAGTCATCAGGTTGTCTCACAGTACCATTGATATTCCAGCGGATCAGGGCTTCAAAACCCTTCACTGTATCACTGTCTGGTTCTAATACAGGTTGATAATATAACTGAAACTGTTGTTTATCGAGTGCCCCTCTTAGCTCTGCTTCGAGGTGTAATCGCTTATGAAACTTTACTTGCATTCGATCTTCAAAAAAACAGGCTTGATTTCGTCCCCATTTTTTAGCTCGATACATTGCAATGTCTGCATGCTTAAAGATTTCTTTACTTGTTTTGCTGTTTTCAGGGTGAAGTGCAATACCAATACTAACTGTTGACTGTATTAAAGTAGAAGCAATATTTAGAGGGGTTTTCATTGCGTTTATTATGCGTTGTGCAACTAGGCTAGCTTGTTCGCTGCTTTCTAGTTTAGTGAGGATAATTGCGAACTCATCACCACCTAAGCGAGCAAAAATTTCATTACCACGAAGGCATTCTTTAATCATTAGGACTGCTTGTTTGAGAAACACATCGCCTGTGTCATGGCCAAAGGTATCATTAATTAATTTAAAGTTATCAAGGTCTATCAATAATAGCGCTAAAGTATTTTTATCTCGCTCATTATCTGTAAGCGCTAACTTTAAAGATTCATCAAAAAAGTAACGATTAGGTAATCCTGTTAGGCAGTCAGTCTCTGCAAGTACTTTTACTTTTTTATAAGTTTCAAAGAGCTTCCTTTCTAAATTATGTCTCGTTGTAGAATGAAGGATTGCCCGTTTTAATTTTTTTTCTGAAATGTCTGATTTAATTAGAAAGTCTTGAGCTCCTGCTTTGATACACTCTAATGCGAGATCTTCATCCTCAGATGTACTCATCATCACAATAGCAATACTAGAGTCTTTTGGTGCACTTTTTATCTCTACTATCATTTCTATACCGTCACGCAATGGTAAATTATAATCTAGGAGAACTACGTCAAATCGTTGTTGATGATAAAGTTTAAGGCCCTCGTCTACTGTAATAGCTTCCGTGATATTTACATTTAAGTTACTTTTTTTTAAGGTGCGGGTGATGGCAGCTCTATCAACTATGTCATCGTCTACTAAGAGTATGTCCATTAACTTACCTTTTCCTTTATATTAAGCACTCTAAATTAATAGCTTTAATATTTGTATAAAAGTTGTCATCCTACTTAATATAGACTAAATCAATTTATTTTCATTAACTTTTTACTTCCCATAAAACCTTGTAAAGTGTAAGGATTTCAAAATAGATCATATATTTATTTAGTTAATTGGTATCTATAAGCCGTATAACCTTACATAAAACGGATAAAAACCTACCTGATAATCATTACTAGTCTAAATATTTATAATTTTAAACTTTGGGTGTAATATAACGGCCAACTATTAAATTTTATGAACAAATTCCATGTCTCTTCTTATTAGCGTTACAGATCAATCTCCCATACATGCCAACTCTTCTTCAGGTGAATCTCCATTGCTTTCTGTAAAGTTGGCACAAGCATGCGAAAAGTGGGGCTATCATCGATATTGGATGGCCGAACACCATAACTCAGGAATATTTGCTTGTCCGTGTCCTGAAATCCTCATTGGACATATTGCTAGCCAGACAAGTCGGATTAAAGTAGGAACTGGTGGAGTAATGCTGTCTCATTACAGCCCTTATAAAGTAGCCGAGCAATTTCGTATGCTTGAAGTACTTTATCCTGACCGTGTAGACCTTGGCATTGGACGAGCTCCTGGGGGAGATCAATTATCAAGTGATGCATTAGCTTTTCCTGCAAAAGCATCTAACAGTCAAGCCTTTGCAAATCAATCTCATGATTTAGTCCATTTTCTAAAAGGCACAATGGACGATGAACATCCTTACTCAAAATTAAAGTTAACTCCGGATATTAATGTTTCTCCTTCTCTTTGGATGTTAGGCTCAGGTAGCGCTTCTTGTGAGTTTGCTGGTACATTAGGTACTGGTTTTGTGCTAGCGCAATTTATTGATAGCCGCACACCTGCAGATAAAATATTCAACGCTTATCGTGCTGCATACATTGAGGCAGGACACGAAGGCAAGCCACAAACCATGCTTGCTTTAGCTGTAGTTTGCGCTGATACAACAGAAGAGGCACAACAAATAGCTTCAATTCGCGCATACTCTAAGGTTCTAGCTCACATGCATGGAATTCGTGATGGCTTCCCGTCACCACAAGAAACTCAAGAAGCCTTAACTAAAATGTCTTTAGCAGAAAAGAGCTATTTTGAGCAATGCTTAGGAGATATTATCTCTGGGACGGGTATTGAATGTCGTGCAAAAATTGAAGCGCTCGTAGCAAATTGCCAAGCAGATGAGGTTACCGTTGTTAATGTCACTTATACTTTCGAGCAGCGATTACGTAGCTATGAACTGTTAGCTAAAGCATTTGAGATGTTTTAAAGTGACTATCTATTGAGAGGTAAGCTAAAGCGAGTTTTAATTTACTAGTTGATACATTTTTAGTAATTGACTAAATGAAGTACAGTTTTAAGCTTACTGTACTTCATTATATCTATAACTAAGTATCACTCTCTTCATGTAATACCAAGGCAACAAGCTTATGAACGACAGGAGAAACAGCAATAATCGTTGGAAAAGCAATCATAAATGCAAAACTCCATGCTTTTAACCAAATAGTTATAATATTTTCTACCATACCTATATTAAAAACACTGATAACAAAAGACATAATACCTGACATAAGCAACGACATAAAAAATGAAAAGACAAGCTTATGATGTTTTCGTGAGATCATTTTAATTACTCATAATTTGGTAAAATAGTAAGCTACTACCCATAATAAAAGTTGCAGGATAATAAGAGTTTAAGAAAAACTCAACATTTATTCTATGATAAACAGATCATTATCTAATTATTGATAAACACTTTCTTTGTGCTTTAGCCAACCATGCAAGTGGTGGTTATTAGGATCGCGATGAGTCCAATGAACTAACCCTCCTTTTTTATTCCATTCATATTCACCATAAAATTGAACAATATCACCAATTACAATGTTATTAATTCTAGGGGCAATATCAATATTGTGTATAATTAAAACTGTTTGCCTTGAAGCTAGTTTAAGAATAAATTTCTGATGACGAGAACCTTGATTATCATCTTTCAATAAACGTATTACTGTTCCAATACCTTTAACTTGTATGTCACTTTTATTATTCTTAAATGCTTTTTCAACGGTTGATGCCTCACAAAAATTCACTCGTAATAAAAATACAAAGCTAATAAATACTAACCAATATAATTTTTTCACCGTAAACAATTCCTTTTTATCATCATAATAATTCACTCACTCGCTCACGAAGACTTGGTAATACTTCACTTTCAAACCAAGAGTTTTTCTTTAACCAAATATTATTCCTTGGACTTGGGTGTGGTAATGGCATTAGGTTTGGCCAATAATTTTTCCACGAATGAACTCTTTCGGTAACCGATAAGTTATTGTTCGGAAAATGGTATGATTGAGCATATTGTCCAATAACTAATGTAAGCTGTAGTTGTGGTAATTGCTCTAATAACTTACTACGCCAAGCGACTGCACATTCACTACGTGGTGGTAAATCACCTGATTTACCTTTACCAGGATAACAAAATCCCATAGGTAAAATGGCAATTTTTTTGGGGTTATAAAATACATCTTTTGAAATCCCCATCCACTGCCTAAGTCGATCACCACTAGCATCATCAAAAGGAATACCTGACTCATGTACTTTTCTCCCTGGTGCTTGGCCAGCAATAAGGATTTTTGCATTTGAATCAATTTGTATTATAGGACGAACGCCATGCTCAAGCTTTGACTCACATAATGTGCAAGCACGAACATCTGAGATTAATGTGGTTAGTATTGTCATTTTATATAAATGTAAACTCATTTCAAAGTGTGGGAATTATATAGAATCCGGTAAATAAAAAGGCGTTAATATTACAATATTAACGCCTTCTTTTAGTTTTTATTGCAACTAATTACGATTGAATTAAATGTACATCGCGTTGTGGGAATGGAATAGAAATAGCATTTTTATCAAGCGCTTTTTTAACTTCTTCATTTACGCTAAAAAACACATCCCAATAATCTTTTGGTAAACAGTGGGGTCTTACCGCAAAATTAACCGAGCTATCAGCTAGCTCTGAAACGCCAACAAAAGGTGCAGGGTCTTGCATTACTTTGTTATTTGCACGTAATACTTCCATTAGTACTGCTTTTGTCTTATCAATATCTGCATCGTAAGAAACACCAACAGTAATATCAACACGTATCTGCCCTTCAACTGTATAATTTACAATTGAGCCATTAGACGCCGCTCCGTTTGGAATAATTACTTGTTTAGACTGTGGAGCAATTAAAATGGTATTAAATATTTGTACTTCTTTTACAACCCCTAGGTGTCCTTGAGATTCAATTAAATCACCTACTTTGTATGGTTTGAAAATCATCACTAACACACCACCAGCAAAGTTTGCCAAACTTCCTTGCAAAGCTAAACCAATAGCTAAACCAGCAGCACCCAATACCGCAATAAATGATGTTGTTGCTATACCAATCATCGAAGCAACAGAAATAAAGAGTAGTACTTTAAGAACCCAAGAAACTAAACTCCCCATAAATGGAATAAGCGTAGGATCAACTTTCGAACGCTCCATTGATAGCTTAATCAGTTTAGTAATTCCACTGATAATCCACAAACCTATAACTAGTGTAAGAATAGCTAATGCGAGTCTAGGCGCATATTCTATTCCTAGTTCATATGCTTTTAGTGACAATGTTTGAATTTGAGTGGCAGAAACCTCTAATGTGTCCATTTAATATCCTTTTTTAACGAGAAGTAATTTTAAAGCTTTTTACATATACCTATTTACATATAGATAACCAGCTGTATTATATTTTAAAGTGTTTATCTAATAATTCAATTTTAATAATAGAGTAAAGCTTATGTTTGAGAAATAAGAAATTGCGAGAATAACTTTTCAACAACCTCAATAGACGTATTCAAGCGATGATCACCAGATATTAAATGCAGTGAACAATCATTACTTTTAGCAAATTTTATTGAGCTTTCTACTGGAATAATATCATCTGACCAACCATGAACAATTTCTATAAAAGTGCTTCGTTCATATTCCTGTTTTGCATAACCTTTCATATAGAGAGCCGGCGCTAATAAAAAAACACCTTGTGCTTTAACTTGTTCGGCAGCCACTAAAGAGACATAACCGCCCATACTTGAGCCAACGAGTATAAAATCATCTTCTTCCTCAGCTAAAGTTTTAACTAGCAATTCAACACGTAAGTCAGGATCATGAATACTTGAGTAATCAATGCTATCTACACTACACCCATGCGCTTGAGCAACTTGTGCAAGCCTTTTAATTTTGCTCCCCCAAGGACCACTTTCCTTGCCGTGCGAAAAATATACTTTCACCTTATCCCTCATTAAGTTCCATATAGCCTATTCCAAAAATACTTTATGCTTGAAGCGCAAGAGTCGCCATTTTCATGGTACTTTCAAATGATTCGGCGCCCGCTATAAATAAACCATTGTGACAAAACATTGCATCATCAATACCTGTTACATCTTGTAAAGCTTTATTAGACAGCCCTGCCCATGCATTTGGCAACGATTTTTTATCCTCAAATGAACCAGGGGCAACTGGAACAGCTTGAATTCGCCATTGTCCAGATGGTGCGGGATAAACCATATATAAGGCCTCTTCAGATAACGCATGTACTGTTGTTTTCCAAGGAATATATTTTTCTAAAACAATAACTCTTTTATCATCGGCATTTTCAATGGCAGCAGCGACAATATCCTTTGCATTAATACCGCCACTTGCCGAAGCAATAAATCGTGCTAGCACGCGCGATGCAAAATTAACGGCTTCATCAAAACAGCTATCAAAATCACTTGTTTCTTGCCATGTAGGATTAAACATTGAAATGGTTTGGCTAAGAGAAACTCCTTGAGATACACCTTCGCTATAACCACAGTCAATAGCATCAATCACTGAAACTAGCCCAGTATCAACTGCATCAGCTACTTCTTGATTTTCCTGACATATGGCAACACCATATTTTTGCCAAATCAAACCAAATGATGAATAAGGTATACCATTTTCACGAGCGCCTGCACCACCACGCTGATGATGATCAAAGCGTCCATTATCTGGCTCATATTTACCACCCACATCAATCACAATATCAGCTTCACTAATAATTTCTGCATTACGGCTTCTTATTAGCGTAAAGGCAGGAAGAATAGCTTTAAGTGCAGCTACACTAAAAACATCATCAGCATGAAAATTGCCATCATGGGTTACTATCGTTATTTCATTCATTTAATTTTTGTCATTTAAAAGGGAAAAGAAAGTGAGTTTTTTATCTCACTGTTTAGGAAAGTATTTTGATATCAGATATTTAAGATAAGCACTATATAAAGACTAATACGCCATACATAACTCAAAATATCATATACTTGTTGTATTACTTTTTACTGTGCAATATTAAAAACTTTGCGAACAGAGAACGATACAATTAGCGAAATAGATATTCCCAAAAAGAAATATACCGCCATCATATAATTTCCTATTTCCGATGCTTGAATTTCGCCATTATCTAATAAGCACTCAGCGTTATTGTAATTGAAGGTACCACCATTTTCTAAACACTTGTCAACCAATAGGTAATCATTCAATAACCAAATAGCGAGAAAACTAAAAAACACACCGATAAAAAGAGGGGCAGAATTTTTTTTCATAATTAACCTAAAGACTATGTTTGTTATACAAAAAGCAGTTCAAAAAACATTAAAGCTAATAGCATTGGCTAAAAGCTATACTGTTATTTTTTTCTATGCGTTGGAAAGAACATATTTTAAAATTTCTATCACTTGCTCTGGGGTCGTTGCCCAAGCCATAGCAGCCGCGTCTACCTCTTTTAAAGGATGAACAATATCCTCATCATGAAGTGTTATATAAGGCGTTCCCATTGCAGCGCAATAACCTGCATCAAAAGCCGCATTCCATTGTTTATATTGGTTACCAAAACGTACAACCGCTACATCACAGTTCTCAATAAGTGTTTTAGTTCGTATTGCATTAACTTTTGCTGATTTATGATCGCGCCAAAAATTATCACTTTCTTTTCCAAGAATATCACCTGCACTATCACTGGCTTCATGATTTGTAACAGCAGAAGTAAAAACAATTGGCAAATTATGTGCTGCACAGCCCTTTTCTAATTGTTGTCTCCAATCTGTGTGTATTTCACCTGAAAGATATACGTTCAAATTCATGTTTATTCCTATTTAAGTCTGTAAATATAATGACGGCTTCAAAAATACTGCCGTATTATAAACGAGTATTTATTTTGTTAAAACGCTTATATCACGAAGAAATCTAAGTTAGTTAACTCTTCCATTTGGCGAGTAAAAAATCTAAAAACTAACGTTAATCATTAAGCCTATTCATTTTACTCGTTATGTTAATTATTCTATTCTTTGTGTAATTCATCACGTTAATAAGTCAATAGAGAACGACCAAATGACAATAAAAAATCACTTTGAAAAACTTATAAGTATGTACATGGCAGCACCAATTAATGAAACATATAATCCCGTAATGAAGGTGTCAAAAGGTGAAGCTGAAATAGAGATTGAGTTGAGTGATAAATACCATCATTCTGCTGGCGGTGTTCATGGTAGCGTTTATTTTAAAATGCTTGATGATGCTGCATTTTTTGCTGCAAATTCATTAGAAGAAGAGTTTTTTGTGCTAACTACCTCATTTACAACTTATATCACAAGGCCTATAGCACAAGGAAAAATGAGAGCAGTTGGAAAAGTAGTGAATATGAATAGATCTCAATTTATAGCAGAGTCTGTTGTTTATGACGGTAAAGGTCGTGAAATAGCTCGAGGAAATGGCATATTTGTTCGAGGAAAAATTCATTTAGTTAACGCAGAAGGGTATTCATAAACACAGGCAAAGAAATTAATAATCAGCAGTGAGCATGCCATTTAGCTTTTGTTACAAACAAAGTGTTGAGCTAAAAACAACCTCGACATATATTGAGCTTTAATTGAATCAAATGGCTTAAGATAAATTTATGAAAATACTTCACAAGTGGATAGTGCTTATAACGTTACTATTAGCTGCTCTTATGTCTTACAGCGTAGGTTTTCACAGGGTATTATATTTTTTATCGCTTTAGGGTTAGTGTTAGAGTTTACTTTTTGGTTTGGTGCTTTGAGTAAAAAGAAGATTCATACTGATCATTCTCATGATCAAACAGATAAAGAGAGTTAGCTACTTCTATTTAAAAGCTAAAAATAGTTAGGCTTATTAAACCTAACTATTTTTATTTTAGTTCATGTAACTTAGGGTTAGCACCGTAGTCATTGGCATCATGACTATCTTGCACTAAGAAGAAAATCAATACGATCATACCAATAAACGGGACTAATACAATTAGCTGCCACCAACCAGACCGCCCAATATCATGTAACCTTCTTGTTGCAATACTGATACTTGGAATTAATAAGACTAAACCCACCAACATCGAAACTGCATCTAATCCTAGCACCGCTAAAACAATATTAATGATCATGTAAATGAGTATAAACATCCAATACTCTTTTCTACGTGCTCGGCCTGTAAAGTCAGCATACTGCTTAAGTGCGCCTATAAAATAATCCATTTTGGAATTCTCCTTGTTGTTAATAAAACATTAAAAAGCCACTTTAGGCAAAATATGATGAAGTAACACTACGTCTATAATACGTCACTAATTTATAATCGATTCTAAAACAATTGATAGTTGTGGTAAAAGCTTACCTTTCAACTCAGTTAACTCTGCATCGGTATACGGAGTCGATGGTTGTTGGCCCCAAATGGGTTTTGGCCAACTAATATCACTTTTATAGCGCACAATATGATGTACATGTAATTGTTCAACAACATTTCCTAGTGCGGCAACATTCATTTTATCACCTGAAAAAACTTGCATAACCAATTCACTTAACAAGCTAGATTCGTTAAGTAGTTGCTGCTGTTGTTGCCAATCAAGCTGATAAACATCTTTAATATCAGTAACTTTTGGTACTAAAATAAACCACGGGTATGCGCTGTCATTACATAATAATAACTTACATAGAGGAAGTTCAGCTAACTCAAAGCAATCCTTAACTAACTGAGGATGTAATGAGAATTCTGTCGTTGTTTGCTCTGTCATTGTAATTACCTTTTATTTTTCCTACCACGCCCTCTCGCCTGCTTTTTAGCTTCACGAGCAGCAACCCTTTTGGCTTCTAGTTCTTCAAAGTGTTTATTTTCTTTCTCAATAATATCTGGTAATTCAAACGTAATAGCACCAAGTGTTTTATCACGTATTTCGTTAATTAAAATCACAGAAGCTTTATGCATATCAATATGACCGCCACTACGTACACAACCTCGTTTCCTGCCAATCTCTTCAATCAAATCTTCTTCAAGTTGCGGTACTTCATCAAGTTTATATCGTTCAGTTAAACGTTTTGGGTAATTGGCAATTAAAAACTCTGCGGCAAAATAAGCGATATCATCATGATCAAAAGCGGTATCTTTAACTGCACCTGATACCGCTAAACGATAACCACTGTTTTCATTAGCAATTTTAGGCCATAGCATGCCCGGTGTATCAAACAGATATAACCCTTCTTCAAGACGGATTCTTTGCTGACCTTTAGTCACAGCCGGCTCATTGCCCACTTTAGCTTTTGTTTTACCAACTAAGGTATTAATTAATGTTGATTTACCTACATTTGGGATCCCCATAATAACGGCATTAATTTGTTTGCCATCTTCATCTTTATTAGGGACAAGTTTTCTAATTAAATCAGGGATAGTTTTCGCTGTGGCATTATTTTCGGTAGTTAACGCGATCGCTTTAACATTATGCTGCGACTCTAAATGTTCTAACCACTGCTTTGTTTTATCAGCATCTGCTAAATCACTTTTATTCAGGATTTTAATTAGTGGTTTATCGCCTCTAATTTCTGTAATCATTGGATTTTCACTACTAAAAGGTAAGCGTGCATCACATACCTCAATTACCACATCAATTTGTGGCAATATTTCTTTAATTTCTTTTTGTGCTTTGTGCATATGGCCTGGAAACCAATTAATTGCCATGAAAAATCCTAAATATTTTATGCTTTGAAAGGCTAATGTTAGCAAGCTTTCTACGTAGGACAAAGATCTTAATCATCTAGACAGTTTTTTTATCCAAAATTCAAGCTATTAAGAGAATCACATTGATTATTACTAGCGTTAGTAAAGTTTATTGATAATAATACTTACCATTACGAAATCAGTAGAAAAAATATATATGAGTAAAAAATATTACGTGGTTTGGAAGGGTGCTAAAACAGGCGTTTTTTCTACTTGGGCAGAAGTTCAAAGCCATACTCAGGGCATGTCAGATGCTCAATTTATGGGGTTTGAGACTAAAGCTGAAGCTGAGGCTGCCTTTGCTTCAACTTATACAAAAGCCTTAATGAAACGTTCATTAGCAAATAAGGGGAGCACCAAAAAAAGTAGTCCTCCTAAAAGCTTCACAGCTAAAAAGACTACAAATACAACTGCCACTGTAAATGCTGAAATACAAATATATTGCGATGGTGCTTGTTCACCAAATCCAGGTAAATCAGGTACAGGTTTAGCGGTTTATCATCAAGGTAAAATAAACACGCTTTATTACGGGCTTTATCAAGCAAATGGCACTAATAACACCGCAGAGTTAAACGGTATGTTGTACTCCTTTAAACTTGCCAAAAAGTATTTAAATTCAGTTGATCAGGTGCAAATATTATCAGATTCAAAATACTCTATTGATTGCATAACAAAATGGGCAAAAGGCTGGCAAACAAAAGGATGGACTCGTGGTAAAGGTGAAGAAATAAAGAATGTTGATTTGATTAAAGAATGCTTTGCTCTTTATCAAGAAATCAAACAAAAGTTGATAATTTCTCATGTAAAAGGCCATGCCAATATTGAAGGTAATGAGTTATCTGATCGCATGGCTGTTTTAGCTCGAAAAGAACAACAAAAATCGCTAATAAAGTTTACTGGTGAGCTTAATATTAAAATAATTTTAGCAATGGATTCTGGTTAATAATGGCTGTTATCTTACTTATTTCAGTACTTATTGTTATTTCTGCTCTTTTACTTACTAAGAAGTTTAATTTACCTCGAAATATCAGTTTGCTTTTTATGGCACAACCATTAGTGATGTGCTCTGCCCCCATTATTGTATTTATTGGTGGCTTACTGTCTAATGAACTAACAACAAACCCATCACTTGCCACTTTACCTATTAGCTTAATGATTCTAGGTGTTGCTGCTGGTTCAATTCCTGCGGCAGTTATTGCTCGTTCTAAGGGGAGAAAATTCGCTGTTTTCACCGGATTTAGCTGTCTTTTTTCCGCCGCACTCTTAGCAGTTTTATCCACAAAAATAGCATTGTTTGAATTATTTTCTTTTGCCAGTTTTTTATTTGGTATTGGCGGTGCTTTCACGCAACAATTACGTTTTGCAGCAATAGAAAGTACCAACCAAGAAGAAGATATACCGAAAGTGTTATCCATTTTGATGTTAAGTGGTGTGTTCGCAGCTTTTTTAGGGCCTGAAATAGCCGTAACAGCCAAAGAGTGGCTTGAATCTCCCCACGGCTACGCAGGCTCTTTTCTGTTATTAGCTTTTTTTATCGCTTTAGCAGCCTTTATTATGGTGTTTTTTAAAGAGCCTGAGATAAAAGAAGTATCGAGCAGCGGCCAAGCTCGGCCATTATTATCCATAATAAAACAACCCATTTTTATCATTTCCATTTGCACCGCTACCATTGGTTTCGCTTTGATGAGTTACTTAATGACGGCAACACCATTAAGTATGCATCATATGCAAGGCCACAGTTTAACTGATACAAAATGGGTAATTCAAAGCCATGTTGCAGCCATGTATTTACCTTCACTATTAACGCCGTGGTTAATCAAAAAAATAGCTTTAAAAGGTTTATTAACCGTCGGTAGCTTTATTTATATCATAGTCGCTTTAGTGGCTTTTTCTGGCCAAGAAGTTATGCACTATTGGTGGGCATTAATATTATTAGGTATTGGTTGGAACTTTCTTTTTTTAACAGGCACTTCTTTGTTACCACAAAGTTACCACGCATGCGAGCGACATAAAGTACAAGCTACAAATGACTTCATTTTATTTGGTTTTCAGGCGTTCGCCTCTCTTATGGCTGGTTGGATTTTATTTGCTGGAGGCTGGAATTATCTTGTATTAAGCAGCTTACCCTTTATGCTAGCTTTGTTAGGTATCAATGTTATTTATCATCGCTATGTAGCCAAATAACGCAAGTAAGCTGAGGAGAATAAATGAAGCTCATTATGAAAACGGAATTTGATAATATTCGAAATAATGATAATCACAGTTATGATTCTGACTCTAACGGAGATAAACAAGTCGTTAGAATTTATTGTGATGAATTATTAATAGCCAAAAAAGTAAAACTGAAAAAATCAATTCGCTACTTTGGCATTAATAATTACCGAGAGTATTTAACACCAGAAGGTTAAATTACTTTTTCAACATTGATTTCAAATCAGCAAAAGGATTATAAGTGGCGGTATCTTGATTAGTCTCGCCTGCTTTTACTTCTGTTTCGTATTGTGCATGCTCAGTATATTTTGCATGCTCGTTATCATGGCAGTAAATGCAAAGTAGTTCCCAGTTACTGCCATCATTTGGATTATTAGTGTGATCATGATCCATATGATGAACGGTCAATTCTTTAATATTTGAATATACAAATTCTCGAGCACAGCGCCCACACACCCAAGGAAATAATTTTAAAGCGCGGTCACGATAACCTTGTTCTTTTTGTTTATAGTTGGCACTGGTACCAAAGCGATCAGAAGTCATAAGAAAATTATTAAGATAGTGAGAATGTAATGATTGTATTGTTATGCAGGGTATATAGCAAGATTTCAGTTAAACTCACTCTATTGATAACACCGTGTTGTTTTAACTTCAGCCAGCAGAATAAATTGCAAACTGCTTGGCTGATATTCAAAATACTAATCGCTAATATGATAGCTATCAGTGGCTTCTTGCTTGTTCAGTTGTTCAAGTGTTTTTCCATGAGGGGTAGGTTCTCTTGTTTGTGGATCAACTTTTACAAAAACAATATCATCAGCCAAACAAATTGATTTTTTAGTAATTTTATTACGTACTAAACAAGTGATGGTAATTGAAGTTGTGCCTACTTTTTTTGTTTCTAAACCAAATTCAACAACATCTCCCTGAAAAGCTGCCGAATCAAAGCTAATTTCACCAATATGCTTTGTTACCAAGCTTTTAGTATCTAATTGACAAATAGCATATATCGCCGCTTCTTCATCAATCCACTCTAAAGCTCTGCCACCAAATAAAGAGTTTGCATAATTTAAGTCGCTAGGCATAACCAAACGTCGTGATTGAAAATACATATAAGGCCTCAATGAAATAAACAAATATTATTCATTCATAATATACTGACTTAAATACTTTTGTGCAAAATAATCCAGATAAATTATTTATTTTCCAATCGGTTATAGTTTTCGTGTTTTTTTAGCGGGGTTTCCCGCGTAGAAAGTAGACTCGTCTACATTTTTGGTCACAACACTTCCTGCGCCAATAACGGCATTATCACCAATACTAACGCCAGCCAAGATGATAACACCACCACCTAACCAAACATTGTTACCAACAATGATATCATCAACATAGTTATGCTTATCTAACCTACGCTGCGGATCGACATCATGAGATACTGCTAAAAATTGTACATTAGGCCCAATTAAACAGTCATGACCAATAATAATTTTTCCCTGTGATAAGGGCTGACCATCAACAGCGTCGGTTTCTATATTTTTACCATCAACAAAAGTACAGTTAACATTAATAAAAACACGATCACCTAACGTAATATTATCGCCATAATCCATATGAAAACCATGTTCAATAAACACCTCTTCACCACATGAATGAAAAAGAGACGTTAACCGTTTTAAATTACCTTTACTAGGACTGCGATTAAACTGGCGACAAACTTCCTGAACAGATTTTCTATGACGAATAAGCTTAGGTGTTACACTGTTAAATTGTATTTTCATCAATGTTTATTCGGTCTTAGTGAAGTACCGCTTTGATAGGTAAACCTTTACATATTTCAGCTTCAGCAATTAAAATTTCTTCTAAGCGCTCATCAACTTCACTTTTATCAAAGTATTCATATGCCAACTCAACAAATAAGTTTTTATGCTTTTCTTCAGACTTAGCAATAGCCACATATAAATCTTTATCTTTTCCTTCAGGAAGTGCTTGAGAAACTAACCAGAATTTTTCATAACCACGGGCTTCTATAACCGCTGCAACTAATAAACGGTCAAGTAAAAACAAATTAGTACCATTACGAAATAAAGCACGAATTTGTGTAATATAAGGGTCTTTTTTATCTTGTCCTAACGTAACATCACGAGCAATAAGTAACTTTAATACTTGTTTAAAGTGAATAAGCTCTTCAATAGCTAAATCAGTCATTGCTCGCACTAGCTTTGCTTTATCTGGGTAATGAGACAACATAGCCATTGCCATACCTGAAGCTTTTTTCTCAGCTGCAGCGTGGTCTTGTAAAAATCGAGGGAAATCAGCCAGTACAGCATCAGTCCATGCTTGTGTGGTGTTATATTTTAATTCAAACATAAAAAATGGTTCTAATATCGAGTAAATTTCGCTGATTTTACCTGCGAACTTCACTCTCTACAATGATTATGATCAATAAAGAATCTTATCAATACGGCCTTTATTGGTAGACTCTATTTTCAACACATTATTAATATCTTGCCATGCTTTAACTTTGCCTCCCATATTGATTAATTTAAAGCCTCTTTTATCTTCATCTAACTGCTTAACATTTAAAAACGATAATAAAGATTCATAGCTTCCCTGTTCACTTACATCAAGGGTTAATAAATCTTGCTGACGATATTTAAAGTATTCCAACACACCTTGTTGGTGACGCTCATAGCAAGACAATAGAAAGTCATCTTCAGCAATATTTTCAGCTGATAAAGGCGAAAACACTTCACTGTAGCAACGTTTTAGATAAGGATTAAAGCCGCCATCAGTACGTTGTAAATTTACAATCATACGCTGTAACAGTTGCTTAATAGAGGGTAACCATAGTGATTTATCTCGCGTTAAATAGATAAATTTACTGTTGGGAAAGTGCTTGTCGAGCTGTTGATAATCACAAAAAACAGGGGTATCAGCTAAAACTTCTGCCTCAGAAAAGGCATGCTGAGTATAAGCATTGTGCGCTGTTTTAAAACCTAGTCCTAGCATTGCTACACAAACACTTGTTGTAGCTGTTCTAGGTAAACCGATAATGAAAATTTTATTACTTACAACAATGTTCTCTTAGCACTTTTAATAAAAAAAACATTGTAGCATTGACTGCGATCAATGAATATTATG
>CAXIBS010000018.1:0-33693 GCA_964022585.1 uncultured Colwellia sp. | reverse complement strand
CGAATCTTGCATCACCGACCAATTTCTTTATTTTCTAAAATATCCGTATTTTTATAAAATTATTAATCTCATAAAAATAACCTTCTAAATTAATCCTTTTAAATCAAATAAAGTTATTTTAATTCAATTATTTGTTTTATATCAAATAGCATATGCCTCCTATTCCTCTTGTTGTGATTTATCATTTAAATTGATATTTCTAAGTGTAGTTTTGTTCTTCCTTCTCATTTTGTCATCTTGCTATTTCGCTATTCAACTTGCTCTTGCAACTTCTATTATGTATCGCTATAATTTGGCGTCATAAATTTTAACCATTCGTATAAATAAGGTACTTTATTTACTGCTCATTAAGGTAAGTAATCATTTGTACATTATACAAAAGCGTAGCACGCTAATTTTTTGAGGTAATTAAATGCAAGTTTCAGTTGAGACAACACAAGGTTTGGAACGTCGTTTGACTATTTCAGTTCCAGCCGAAACAGTAGATGTAGAAGTTAAAAACCGTCTTCGCCAAGTAAGCAAAACACAGCGTATCGATGGTTTCCGTCCAGGTAAAGTACCAGCGTCAGTTATTCAAAAGCGTTTTGGCAAATCAGTACGTCAAGAAGTTGCTGGTGAAATCATGCAACGTAACTTTGTTGACGCGATCATCGCAGAAAAAATTAACCCAGCAGGTCGTCCATCATTTGTTGCGAAAAGCAATGAAGATGGTAAGCCATTAGAATTTGAAGCAACTTTTGAAATTTACCCTGAAGTTGAATTAAAAGACTTAGAAAAAATTGCTGTAGAACGTCCAGACGTTGAAGTAAATGATGCAGATTTAGATGAAATGTTTGTAACATTACAAAAGCAACATCAAACGTGGAAAGAAAATAAGCGTATCACTAAAAAAGGTGACAAGTTAACGCTTGATTTTACAGGCCGTATCGACGGTGAAGAATTTGAAGGCGGAAAAGCTGAAGGTTTTGAACTTGAACTTGGTGCTGGCCGCATGATTCCAGGCTTTGAAAAAGAAGTTACTGGTATGAAAGTAGGCGAAGAGAAAACTATCAAGGTTACTTTCCCTGAAGATTACCATGCAGAAAACCTAAAAGGTAAAGATGCAGAGTTTGATATCGTTGTTCATAAAACTGAAGGCCCAGTATTACCTAAAGTTGACGAAGATTTTGCTAAACTTTTTGGTGTTGAAGAAGGCGGTGTTGACGCTTTACGTACTGAAGTAGGCAAAAACATGACACGTGAATTAACTCAAGCGGTTAAAGCTAAAGTTAAAGAACAAGTGCTTGAAGGTTTATTAGCTGGTCATGAAGTTGGTTTACCGTCAGCGTTAGTTGCTCAAGAAGTAGATGTTTTACGTCAACAAGCAATGCAACGTTTCCAAGGTCAAATGGATCCAAAGAACTTACCTGAATTACCAAGCGAAATGTTTACAGAACAAGCAGAGCGTCGTGTAAAAATTGGTTTATTATTAGGTGAAGTGATCAAAGTAAACGAATTAAAAGTTGATGATACTAAAGTTGATGAATTAATTGCTACAGCAGCTTCTGCTTACGAAGATCCAAAAGAAGTAATTGAGTACTACGCAAACAACAAAGAACTAATGCAGCAAATGCAAAACGTTGCTTTAGAAGAGCAAGCAGTTGAGTTTTTAGTTGAAAAAGCTGAAGTGACAAGTAAAAAAGCTAGCTTCAAAGATATTATGAACCCAGAAGGTAAGTAATACCGCTTTTTTATATTGACAAAAAGCTACGCAATCGCTTAAATGGCTTATATGGAAACATATAAGCCATTTTATTTTTATACCCGTTCCACTTGAAGATGTTCGTTTCAGGAAGTCTGAGCGATTCATAATCAAGACGCATTTTTTTGTTAAGGGTTATTCCCTTAAAAATAAATGCAACGCAGAGTATGATTTACTCAGCCTTCCCCAAGGGGCTGGTTTAGAAACGCTTTATGCTACGTTATTGATTTTGAGAAGGGAATAACCATTCTCTTCAATCAATGTCTTGCCTAAAGGTGTTTCTAATTCCAGCTGAATCATGCATCTTCGAGTGGAGCGGGTATATATGTAAACCACTTTTTTACATTAGGTTTTAGGGAAGGTACACACTTGTTTACTTCACAACATGCATCTCAGTTCAATTCACAAACTAACTCTCAAAGTTCATCATCTACAATAGAAAACGCATTGGTACCTATGGTAGTAGAACAAACTGCTAAAGGTGAGCGTTCTTACGATATATACTCACGACTTTTAAAAGAGCGCGTTATCTTTTTATGTGGTCAAGTTGAAGATCATATGGCTAATTTAATCATAGCCCAATTGTTATTTTTAGAGTCAGAAAGCCCAGATAAAGACATCTTTATTTATATAAACTCTCCAGGTGGTTCGGTAACTGCTGGTATGGCAATTTATGATACGATGAAATTTATTAAACCTAATATCAGTACTGTTTGTATAGGTCAAGCGGCAAGTATGGGCGCATTTTTACTATCTGGTGGTACTAAAGGTAAGCGCTATTGTCTACCTAATGCACGTGTAATGATTCATCAACCACTTGGTGGTTTCCAAGGTCAAGCTTCAGACTTTGAAATTCATGCAAAAGAAATCTTATACATTAAAGATAAGTTAAACCGTTTAATGGCTGAGCATACAGGGCAACCTTTAGAGAAGTTAGCTGAAGATACTGACAGAGATAATTTCTTAAGTGCGGAAAGTGCGGTTGAATATGGTTTAGTTGACTCCATATTAGAACAAAGAAACAGTTAAATTTTTTATTGTGTGATTTTAAAACGTAATTACGCATTGAAAAATTATCAAATTACTACTTCACTTAGTATATAGAACGAGTGTGTAGATAATTTATAGTATTAAGATATTTAGAGGTACGGCATGACCGATATTAAAAGTGGTGATGGTGACAATGGTAAGCTACTTTACTGCTCATTTTGTGGTAAAAGCCAACATGAAGTTCGCAAACTAATTGCTGGTCCATCAGTATTCGTTTGTGATGAGTGTGTTGATTTATGTAATGACATTATTCGTGAAGAAATCAAAGAGATTTCACCTAAAGAAGAAAAAGAAGTACTACCTTCTCCAGTAGAAATCCGTGAAAGTTTAGATGATTATGTTATCGGGCAAAATCATGCCAAGAAAGTATTGGCTGTGGCGGTATATAATCATTATAAACGTTTACGCAATGGTGACTCTCACAATGGTGTAGAATTAGGTAAAAGTAATATTTTATTAATTGGTCCAACAGGTTCAGGTAAAACGTTGTTGGCACAAACGTTAGCCCGTTTACTTGATGTTCCTTTCACAATGGCTGACGCTACAACATTAACAGAAGCTGGCTATGTTGGTGAAGATGTTGAGAATATTATTCAAAAGTTACTACAAAAATGTGACTATGATGTTGAGAAAGCGCAACGTGGTATCGTTTACATTGATGAAATAGATAAAATTTCTCGTAAATCAGATAACCCATCAATAACGCGTGATGTATCAGGTGAAGGTGTTCAACAAGCCTTATTAAAGCTTGTTGAAGGGACAATTGCTTCAGTACCTCCGCAAGGTGGCCGTAAGCACCCTCAACAAGAATTCTTGCAGGTTGATACCTCTAAAATACTCTTTATCTGTGGCGGTGCTTTTTCTGGTCTTGATAAAGTAATTGAGCAACGTTGCCAAACAGGCACTGGAATCGGTTTTGGTGCAGAAGTACGTGGTATAGATGAGACTGTCACTTTAACAGAGCGTTTAGAAGAAGTTGAACCAGAAGATTTATTTAAATATGGCCTACTTCCTCAATTTATCGGACGTTTACCTGTTGTTGCTACGTTACGTGAACTGAATGAATCAGCATTAATTCAAATTCTACAAGAGCCTAAGAATGCATTAACTAAGCAGTTTGTTGCATTGTTCGATATGGAAGAAGTTGAATTAGAGTTTAGAGAAGATGCTTTACGAGCAATTGCTAAAAAAGCAATGGACAGAAAGACCGGTGCTCGTGGCTTACGCTCAATTGTTGAAGCAGTATTACTTGATACCATGTATGAATTACCATCAATGGAAAATGTAAGTAAAATTGTTGTTGATGAAACAACGATTAGGGGTGAATCTAAACCTTTAGTTATTTACGATAATAAGCAAGAGCAAGCTGCTTCTGAGTAAATATAATCATCGATTAAATATTAAGAGCCCATGCGGCTCTTTTTTTTGCCCTGATAATAGTCGTTTTAAATAGCAAAATTTCATTAGTAAATGTATTGGCTAAAAAACTCGTTTATATAAGTTTATTTTCGCTTGTAACTTCTTAATTTATCCCCATATAGTTTCTAATGAGCAATTTATAACACTTTTTAAAGAGACTTACATGACCGAAGAATTATCTGGTGTAGTTGAAATTCCCGTACTTGCCTTAAGAGATGTTGTCGTTTACCCACAAATGGTTATCCCTTTATTTGTTGGTCGAGAAAAATCTATTCGTTGTTTAGATCTTGCTATGGAAAATGACAAGCAAGTATTTTTAGTGGCACAAAAAGATGCTGCTATTGATGATCCCCAAGCGAGTGATGTATACGAAGTAGGTACAGTAGCCACTATTTTACAAATGCTAAAACTTCCTGATGGTACAGTAAAAGTATTAGTGGAAGGTGTGCAACGTGCGCAAGTGACAGAGTTTGTAGAAACTCAAGAATATTTTAGTGCCAATGTTGAATATTTAGCCGTTGAACATGCTGTTGAAGATGATACTGAGGTATTGATTCGCTCTGCTATTTCACAATTTGAAGGTTATGTAAAACTTAATAAAAAAATTCCACCTGAAGTATTAACGTCTGTATCAGGTATAGATGATGCTCAGCAGTTAGCTGACACTATGGCTGCTCACATGCCACTTAAATTAGCCGATAAGCAGAAAGTGCTCGAAATAGTTGATGTTGCTAAGCGATTAGAACATCTAATGGCATTAATGGAAGGTGAGATTGATTTACTTCAAGTAGAGAAAAAAATCAGAACACGCGTTAAGAAGCAAATGGAAAAAAGCCAACGTGAGTACTATTTGAATGAGCAAATGAAAGCTATTCAAAAAGAGCTTAATGAAGGTGACGAAACGCCAGATGAACTTGAGCAAATGGCTAAGCGCATTGACGAAGCTCAAATGCCTAAAGAGGCAAAAGAGAAAACATTAGCTGAATTGCAAAAATTGAAAATGATGTCGCCAATGTCAGCAGAAGCCACAGTGGTTCGTAGTTATATTGATTGTATGATTAACGTTCCGTGGAAAAAACGAAGTAAACTAAAACGTAATTTAGGTTTAGCACAAGAAGTTCTTGATAAAGATCATTATGGTTTAGATAAGGTTAAAGAACGTATTTTAGAATATCTAGCCGTGCAACAACGTGTTAGTCAGCTAAAAGGACCTATCCTTTGTTTAGTTGGGCCTCCTGGTGTAGGTAAAACCTCTTTAGGCCAATCTATTGCTAAATCTACAGGGCGTAAATATATTCGTATGGCCTTAGGTGGCGTACGTGATGAAGCTGAAATTAGAGGGCATCGTCGTACTTATATTGGCTCATTACCTGGTAAATTAATTCAAAAAATGTCTAAAGTAGGGGTTAAAAACCCACTGTTTTTATTAGATGAAATCGATAAAATGGCTTCTGATATGCGCGGTGATCCTGCTTCAGCGTTACTTGAAGTGTTAGATCCTGAACAAAACACTACCTTTAATGATCATTATTTAGAAGTTGATTATGATTTATCTGATGTAATGTTTGTTGCAACGTCTAATAGTATGGATATCCCTGGACCATTACTTGATCGTATGGAAGTGATTCGTCTATCAGGGTACACCGAAGATGAAAAACTAAACATAGCTCGAGATCATTTAGTTAATAAGCAAATCAAACGTAATGGCTTAAATAGTAAAGAGATTACGATTGAAGACAGTGCCATTATTGGTATTATTCGATATTACACTCGTGAAGCTGGTGTACGTAACCTTGAGCGTGAAATATCTAAATTATGTCGTAAGGCGGTTAAATCTATTCTATTAGATAAAAAGCTTAAAAGTGTCATTGTTAGTCAAGATAATTTAGACGAATTTTTAGGTATCCAACGATTTGATTATGGTAAAGCTGATGACGAAAACCGTGTTGGTTTAGTAACAGGTTTAGCATGGACACAAGTTGGTGGTGAATTATTAACGATAGAAACAGCATCAGTGCCAGGTAAAGGTAAATTGACATTCACAGGCTCATTAGGTGATGTTATGCAAGAGTCTATTCAAGCAGCAATGACAGTAGTGCGTAGTAGAACTGAAAAACTTCGTATTAATGACGACTTTTATGAAAAACGTGATATTCATGTTCATGTGCCTGAAGGAGCAACACCAAAAGATGGTCCAAGTGCCGGTATTGGCATGTGCACAGCATTGGTTTCAAGCTTAACGGGTAATCCAGTAAAAGCAGATGTTGCTATGACAGGTGAAATTACTTTACGTGGTGAAGTATTAGCTATTGGTGGTTTGAAAGAGAAATTATTAGCAGCACATCGTGGTGGTATTAAAACGGTCGTTATTCCTCATGAAAATGAGCGAGACCTAAAAGAGATCCCTGAAAATGTTAAAGCTGACTTATCAATTCACCCAGTAAAATGGATAGATGAAGTTTTAGCACTGGCACTTGAGCACCCTGTAGAGCAGTGGCAAGCCGAGTGATTTTTATGCGAGAAAAGTTATTTTTTGACAAAAATCAGTTAAAAAAGTTAAAAATGTTAAAAAAATTGTGAAAAATGTTAATTAACACTTTTCAAACGCTAAAACTATGGTAAGTTAACTACGCTTATATCGCTAGACCCCTTATATATCATGCACAAGGTAGTATATTTAAGGGGAGTTAGCTGAATTTTTCTAAACTCTACGCTTGAAGTTCAAGTGAAATGATTTTATTCCGCCAATAGGAATAAATAATAATTTCTACAGGACGAACTTTATTAAACCCCTTATAAAGGGAAATAAAATAGCGTTGTAATAATAACAATTGAAGGGGTATACACTGTGAATAAATCTCAACTTATCGAGAAAATTTCTGAAGGCGCTGACATTTCAAAGGCTGCTGCTGGTCGCGCATTAGATTCATTTATTGGTGCTGTAACTGAAGAGTTACAAAATGGAGAGCAAGTTGCTTTAGTTGGTTTTGGTACATTCTCTGTACGTGACCGTGCAGCACGTACTGGCCGTAACCCACAAACAGGTGCAACTATTCAAATTGCAGCTGCAAAAATTCCTGCATTTAAAGCAGGCAAAGCATTAAAAGATGCTTGTAACGACTAATATTTGAATAATTGCTTTTTGGGCAGTTATTAATTGATATTTTAAAGACCACCTAAAGGTGGTCTTTTAGTTTTATCTACATCATCTTTTAAGCGCTTCTTTCAACTGTAAACTTCAAGTGCTAAATATCTTCTATTATCTTTATAAACATTTGGTTTCATAAACTAAAAGAGATAGTCATTGGACAGATGTAAAATAAAACGAATCTTGTACTTCAAGCGATGGTCGGCATCTGCTAAAATCGCGAGCAACAAAAAAATTATGGCCAAAACTCTTGATATGATAGATATCAGTTTTATCGGCAACACCTTAAATAAATGAGATAAAGATGTTAGAAAATATTCGAGAAAGCTCGCAAGGCATGACAGCTAAGATTATTCTTGGCGTGATTATATTAACTTTTGCTGTTGCTGGTCTTGGTAGTTATACAAATTCTGCAGACACTTCTGTTGCAACGGTTAATGGTGAAGCAATTAGCCAACAAGAGTTTGATAAAGCATACCAAGCACAACGTAATCGTATGGCTCAACAATTTGGTGAAATGTTTGACACTTTATCTAATGATGCAAGCTATATGGCTAACTTTCGTCAAGGCGTTGTAGATAACTTAATTAACGAGCGCTTAATAGACCAAAATGCCAACGAGTTAGCAATTCGAGTATCAGATGAACTACTTAAAAAAACCATTAGAGAAATGCCTGAGTTTCAAGTTGATGGCGCTTTTGATAATAACCGTTACTTAGCTATTATTAATCAGTCTGGTTTTTTCCAATCATCAAATTTTCGAGATTATTTACGTGTTGAAATGACTCGCCGTCAGTTATCTCAAGCACTAGTTGCGACTGAATTTAACTTGCCATATCAAGAGAAGTTACAATTAGCACTTCAAAATCAAACCCGTGATATTCGTTTTGCGACTCTTTCTGCAAAACAATTTGAAAGTGAAGTAGAAGTTAGTGAAGAAGATATTAAAACTTATTATCAAGCTAACCAAATACGCTTTGAAAATAAAGAACAAGTTAAAGTTGATTATATACATTTAACGGTTGCGGATATTGCCAAAAGTATTGAAGTAAATGAAGAAGACGCTGCTAGTTATTATCAAGATAATATTGCTAACTACACAGAAGAAGAACAACGTCGAGTTTCACATATTCTTATTGAATTTACTGAAGGTGATAACGATAGTGAACAAGCGGCTAAACTAAAAGCAGAAGCGGTGCTTGCTCGTGTTGCTAAGGGTGAAAACTTTGCGACGCTTGCAGAAGAACTATCAGATGATACTTTTAGTGGTGAAAACGGCGGTGATTTAGATTTTCTTGAGACAGGTGTAATGGAGCCTAGCTTTGATGATGCGGCTTTTGCCTTGGCAACAGTTGGTGACACTACTGAACTTGTTAAAACAAGTTTTGGTTATCATATTATTAAATTGACTGAACTGAAAGCTGAAGTAATTCAAAGCCTAGCAGATGTTAAGGCGGAATTATTGATTAAAGTGAGTAACGATAAAGCACAAGATAAATTTTATGAACTTACACAAGAAATGGCTCGTGTTAGCTTTGAGTTTCCAGATAGCTTAGAAGATGCTGCAAGTGAAGTAAATACAACTGTGCAAACATCACCATGGCTAACTAATTCAGAATTAAATACTAATAATAGTGCTCCTTTTAATAACCCAACAGTGCTTGAAGCCGCATTTTCTGACTTGGTATTACAGGATAATTTAAACTCAGATATTATTGAATTAAATGATGATGAAGCTTTAGTTATTCATTTGAATACATACCAAGAAGCTAACGTTAAGCCGTTGGCCGAGGTGAAAGCACAAATAGAAGCATTACTTGTTTCACAAAAAGCAACTGAACAAGCTCAAACGTTAATGCAGGATTTATTAGTTCAATTTAAGGCTGGTAATGATATTTCAGAGCAGTTAACTAAGAGCTATGCTAGTTTTACTACAAAAGAAAAAGTTGCACGATATAGTGCAGATTTAGATCAAAGCATTACTCGTGAAGCATTTATATTGCCACATCCTGCTGAAGGAACTATCTCTGCCTCAACAGTTGCGTTAAGTAACGGCGATTTGGCTTTAGTTGAAGTACAGGCTATTAATAACGTTGATGCTGCTGCTACCTCTCAGTTTACTCAACAGCAAACCTCTCAATTAGCCCAATCAGCTTATAAAAGTTATGTTGATTCATTGAAAACGGATGCTGAAATTACCTATGGTAAAGTATCAGAGCTAGCTAATTATTAAACTTCAATTCTGCACACTTTGACAAGAAAAGAGTGTGTAGATTATTCTTCTACTCTAGCTTATATTTTATAGGCTAGAGTATCTCTACCTTATCTAATTCCTTATTTGTACATAAACCTTCATCACTTCATATGTACAGGTTTTTTAAAATAACTACCTTTTAGACTTGAGTTGAAAACTTTGATTCATTAATAGCTTTTTAGTCACTTTATGCTGTGGATCATTCATTACATCACGTGTTTTACCTGACTCAACAACTTCTCCTTGTGATAGCACGATAATATTGTCGCTAAAATGGCGAATAATGCCCAGATTATGTGATATTAAAATATAAGCTAAGCCCATTTGATGTTGTAAATCTAATAATAAGTTAATCATTTGCGATCGTAGAGATGGATCAAGTGATGCTAACGCTTCATCGAGTATGATTACTTGAGGTTGTAATATTATTGCTCTGGCTAATGATATTCTTTGCTTTTGACCGCCAGAAAACATGTGTGGATAAAAGTTCATGTGATCGCCTAATAGGCCAACTTTTTGTAAAGTTGTTCGAATGAGCTCTCTTCGTTTTGTTTCGTCAAGTGATGTGTTGAGTTTTAAAGGTTCGTCGAGCAATTGTAAGATAGTTAAACTTGGATTAAGTGTTGTGCCAGAATCTTGAAAAATCATTCGAATATGTTGGCATCTTTGTTTATAACTTGTACTTTTGAGAGGCTGGCCGTTTAAATAAACGCATCCACTACTTGCTGGCTCTGCTCCCACCAGTAATTTAGCGAGTGTTGACTTACCTGAACCTGTTTCACCAATAACTGCTAACGTTTGATTTGCTTCAACACTAAAAGAAATAGGAGCTAAAACACATGTTTCTTTTCTATTAAACCAATAGCCTTTATGCCGATAAGACTTGCAGAGCTCTTTTACTTCAAGTAATTCTGACATATTAGTTTATTCCCTTTATTGCTTTTTTGGGCGTCTTTTTAAGTGGCGTAAGAGGAAAATGACAACTAACCTTATGACCATGAAAGTTAGTTACCGTAGGGGCTTTTACACACGCTTGCTGAGCTCTAGGACACCTTGGACCCAACCGACAACCAATAGGTAAATGCTGTAAAATAGGAATACTACCTGGGAGTGTTTTTAAACGAGACTTTGCTGGCAAGTGTAAATTAGCACTTGGGCTGCTATCGACCAAAGCTTGGGTATAGGGGTGTAAAGGTTTGCTGAATATTTGTGTTGTAGTACCAGCTTCAACAAATTGTCCACTATACATAACGGTTATTGTATTAGTCCAATGAGTTATATTTTCTAAATCATGGCTAATTAATAAAATAGCCATATTTTTGAGTTGATTTAAGCTAGCTAGTAACCTGAATATTTGTCCCTCATTGGTGTTTTCCATTGCCGCAGTTGGCTCATCGGCAATCAATAATATTGGTCTTCTTGCTAAGGCTATTGCAATCATTACCCGTTGGCATAATGCTTCGGTTAGCTGATGTGGATAGCTTGAAAGACAAGCCTGATGGTTTTTAATCCCTACTTTATGCAATAACTTTATTGCAGCAGATTGACGTTGTTTTTTCCTTTGCCAAAAGTAACCTGAGAGTTGACTGCTATCAATGGCTTCAGTCAATTGTTCACCTATTGCAGTTGTGGGATCTAAACAAGCCATTGGTTCTTGAAAGATCATGGCAACATCTCGAGAGAGCAGTGCTTTACGCTCATCAATAGAGAGCCGTAATAAATCAACACCTCGCCAATGAAATCTATCTGCATGAACATGCCATTTATCATCAAGTACGCCAACAAGGGCCTGTGCTAATAATGACTTACCTGAGCCAGACTCACCTACAACGCCCCTTACTTCGCCTTCTTTCATCGATAAACTGACTTTATCAACAGCTAATATTCTTTGATCATCATGAATCAGTTCAATAGATAGGTTTCTGATATCAAGTAAATTCATTAGCGTTCCTTGCGTAATTTGAGCGCATGACGAATACCTTCACCTACAAGGTTAGTTGCAACTACAGCAAATAAAATAGCTAAGCCAGGCAAGTAAACAGTCCATGGAGCAATATAGAATAAATCGAGACCATTGGCTAAGGTTGCTCCCCATTCAGGTAAGGGGATTTGTGCGCCTAATCCAAGAAAGCCTAATGTGGCAATATCTAAAATAGCAGCCGATTGTGCGAGTGTCGCTTGCCCCATAATTCTATCTGTAATATTTGGAAATATTGAATAGTACAGTACTCTAAAAGGGCTAGCGCCATCTAATCTTGAAGCTAGTACGTAGTCCTTTCTAAACTCTTCTTTAACTGCGTAGCGGGTAGTATGAATAAACTGAGGAATTAGCACTAATACAACAGCCCATACCGTATTGTCTATACCTGGTCCTAGGATGGCAACAATAATAATAGCAAGTAATAAAGATGGGATAGACAAAATCACATCGAGGAAATGGTTTAAAAAGCTTGATTTAAGACCGGTTGTTAATGCAGATAATGAACCAATTACCACACCAATAATAAGTGAGATAATAACAACAATAAAGCTAAGGCCAAAAGTTAACGATGTACCATACATTAATCGAGATAGCATATCTCGACCCAACTCATCAGTACCTAGTAGATAGGTAACATTGCCATCAATATGCCACGCGGGGGGAAGTAACAACATATCTAGCTGACCTTCAACGGGAGAGTGCGGGGCTAAAAAAGGTCCAAAAATAGCAAGTACAATTAAGAATAAAAAACAGCTAAACCCTAACATTGCCACAGGGGTTTTACGAAAAATAAGCCAAAGCTGTATAAATGGGGAAGGAAAAACCTCTTCTAAATATATTTTATCGCGCGCCATATTTATTTCCTCTAGCGAGTGGGTTTAACGCAGCATAAATAAAGTCGGTTAAAATATGCACTACAAAAATAAAACATGATAAAACTAATAGACCACTTTCAATGGCCGTATAATCTCTTTGGTAGATACTTTCAATTAACCAGCGCCCTATACCAGGCCAGCTAAAAATAACTTCTGTAACCATTGCAATGGTTATAAGGTTAGCAAACTGTAAACCAACATGACGAATGATCTTTATCAATGAGTTTCTAATCGCATGACGAAAAATAATTTGTCGAAAAGTTAATCCTTTAGCGCTTGCTGCTCGGATATAGCTTGTTTCCAAAACTTCAATCATTGAAGTTCGAGCTAATCGAATAAAAATTGTGGTTGGAGCCACAGCAATAACACAAGCAGGTAAAATAATGTGTGCAGTTGCATCACTAAATGCTTGCCACTTATAAGGACTGTCACTAAGAAGAATATCAATAAACTGAATTCCTGTTACTGGCTTTATTTCAAACAATAAACTAATTTGTCCAGCAGATGGAAGCCAACCTAAACTAATAGAGAAAGTTAATATTGCTAATAAACCTAGCCAAAAAACAGGTATTGAATAACCTAGCATTGATACAGAAAGAATTAAGTTATCTGTAAATTTACTGTGTTTTATTGCAGCAATAAAGCCCAATGGAATACCAACAAGCATTGCAATGTATAGAGCTACTAAACTAAGCTCAATAGTTGCAGGCAGTAAGTTAACTATCTCAGTGCTTATACTTGATTGGCTTGCCATTGATAAGCCTAAATCACCACTGGCTATATGCTTTAGATAGGTGATGTATTGCCAAAAAATATTACGATGTGTTTGGTACGCCTCATTAATTTCGACAAGTTGGCTAGGCGTTGCATTAATTGCCCCTGTTAAATTAATTATTGTTTCACCAGGGAATAAAAAATTTAGACTAAAAGAAAGTAATGTCAGTAATAACATTGTAAAAAAGAAGAGACTCAATCGACGTAAAGTAAAAATTAGCATAATTAATTTACACCTGTATTACTGTTGTTTTTTGTAGACTGGCGGTTGTTTGTTCTTTCTTCTCTTTCAAGATACAAAGATTTTTTTGATACTTGGTAAAAATTAATACCACCAAATGGAGCTAATATATCTCCTACAACATTCTCACCACGTGCTTGATAACGTTTTGAATGTGCAATTGGAATAACAGGTACTTCTTCTGCAAGTATAGCCATAGCTTGAGCGTAGTATTTTTTTCTTTGTTTGATGTTTGTCGTATGCAATGCTTTTTTTATTGTATCATCGTATTCTCTATCACACCAAAAAGTAGTATTACTGCCAGTTTTCGCTGCAGAGCAACTGAGTATGGGAGTGAAAAAGTTATCAGGATCAGGATGATCTGCAGACCAACCTAATAAAAATGCTTGGTGCTCACCTTGTTTTAAGCGTTGCAAAAAGGTACTCCACTCATAACTTATAATATTTACTTTTATATTAATTTTTTTTAAGTCACTTTGAATGAGTTTAGCCATAGTAATAGCATTTGGATTATAAGGCCTCTGAATCGGCATCGCCCATAAATCCATGGTAAAACCATCTGAATAACCAGCAAAGTTTAGTAAGCTTTTGGCTAGCTCAGGATTGAACTCTTGTTTAGTAATATTGTTATCAAAGGCCCACGATGTTTTAGGTATCAGGGTGTCAGCCATTTCAGCTTTACCTTGGTATACAGTTTCAAGCAGTGTTTCTTTATTAATGGCATAACTTATTGCTTGTCGTACGAGCTTATTGTCAAAAGGAGCTTTATTTATATTAAAGCCAAAATATCCAACGTTTAATGCCGTTACTGCTTCTAATGATAAATCTTCATGTTGCACTATTTTTTCATGGGCAATAGGATAAGCAACAACATCACATTCTTTTGCTAATAATTTAGTTAATCTGCCAGTATTACTTGGCGTAATATCAAATACTAACTGATCTATTTTCGCTGGTTCTTGCCAGTATTGCGGGTGTCGATAGAAACGTATTAGTGAACCAACTCGGTATTCCTTTAGTTTAAAAGGTCCTGTTCCTATAGGGTGTGTATCTATATCTGATTGTTTTTTTAATTTTGTTAGTTGCTCTGCGTATTCGGCTGATAAAATAATAGCAAAGTCTGTAGCAAGGTTTGCTAAAAATGAATTGTCAGCTTGAGCTAAATGAAACCTAACGGTGTGCTCATTAATTTTTTCAATATCGTAAATTAAATCATTAAGGCCAACATCTTGAAAAAAAGGATAATTTCCACCTGAGACTAAGTGATACGGATGAGCAAAATTTAGAATTCTTTCAAAACTAAATATAACATCATCTGCGTTTAAGGGTCTTGTTGGTGTAAAGTAGTCAGTTTGATGAAAAGTGATATCTTTACGAAGGTAGAAGGTAACTTTTTTACCATCTCGAGTTACATGCCATGATTTAGCGATGGCGGGACTTAATATATTATCATCGCCACGATAAGTAATTAACCGATCGTATAATTGGTTTGAGGTAGCATCTATTGTTGTTCCAGAAGTAACTAATTGGGGGTTGAATGTTTCAGGGGATCCTTCAGCACAATAAATAACACTACGCTCACTTAAAGATAACTTTCCTTCCTCATTACAGGCAGATAATAAAAAGCAAAAGAGTAATAGAGTAATAAGCTTAAGATTATTCATCAGCTGGACTACCTTCAAGTAAATTATATTTTTTTAAGTATCCCCTAAGTTGATGATAGGTTAATTCTAGCGCTTGGGCTGTTTTCTTTTGATTATACTGGCAATGCTCTAAGGCTGATTTAATTAGATCAACTTCATATTTTTGCGATAAAGATTTTAACGATTGGGGGAAGTTGGTATTAATCACAGAAGGAGATAGTGATATTTCTTGGCTGTCTTTATTATCAGAACTGCTATTGTCTTTTGCAGTATTTGGTTGTTGAGTATTATCTGTAGGTGACGCTGCTATATTTACTTGAGATGGTGCTCTATCAATAGTTTTAATCTGCTGTGTTGGTCTAAAAGGCGACTCGAACGGGTCAATAATTAATTCATGCACAGGCAAGTGTGGATTATTGCAGCGATAAACACTACGCTCTATAACATTTTTTAACTCTCGAATATTGCCCGGCCAAGAATATTCCAGCATTGAGCGTTTAGCTTTTTCAGTAAAACCACTGAATAATTCAAATTCTAATTCTCGTGCCATGTTGATAGCAAAATGTTCTGCCAGCATAAGAATATCTTCTAGACGCTCTCTTAAGGGAGGCAGAGTAATAACATCAAAGGCTAAACGATCTAGCAAATCGGCTCTAAATTGCCCGGAAGCTGCCAATGTTGGTAAATCTTCATTAGTTGCAGCAACTAAGCGCACATCGGTGGTAATAGTACGTGAACCACCAACCCGTTCAAATTCACCATATTCAACAACACGTAATAATTTTTCTTGGATTAGACCTGATGTATTTGCAATTTCATCTAAAAAAAGTGTGCCATTATCAGCTCGTTCAAACCTACCTTCGTGACGCTTACTCGCACCGGTAAAAGCGCCTGAGTCATAGCCAAAAAGCTCTGTTTCGAGTAAATTTTCATTCAAAGCAGCACAATTAAGCTTTAAGTAACTTTGTTCCCAGCGTTTTGATAAATAGTGTAATCGCGCCGCAACCAACTCTTTACCTGTACCACGTTCACCGATAATTAATACTGGCTTACTTAATGGTGCTATTTGTGATATTTGTTCTAATACTTCTAAAAAGCTATTAGATTGACCAAGAAGATTATCTTGTTTATTGAAGCGTGCCATGCTTTGACCTACTGATGTTACCAACTCAAAATAACTAAATAGACTTGGTATTAGTTAAATTCACTAACAAATAGTGTATTTTATTAATTGACGATATAACAGTATTTTTTTTAAATAAATAAATCATTTTAAAACAATATGTTAAGCTACGTTGTCATGTTGGCGTAAAATATGAATAACATAAACTATAAATTTGACAATCAATATGTAGTTTATGTCTCTATATTAAAATATAAGATTATCAATGTGAACTATAAGTAAGAGCGCTAATTAAAAGTAAGAGGAAATTGTTATGGGTATTTTTTCAAGGTTTACAGATATTATCAATTCTAATATCAATAGTTTATTGGATAAAGCTGAAGATCCGGCCAAAATGGTACGTTTGATTATTCAGGAAATGGAAGATACTTTAGTTGAGGTGCGTTCAAGTTCAGCAAAAACTTTAGCTGATAAGAAAGAGTTAGCCCGCCGAGTAACTCGTTTTGAAAATGAAGCACAGCAATGGCAGGAAAAAGCAGAACTTGCGTTAAGTAAAGATCGTGAAGATTTAGCCCGTGCTGCATTAATAGAAAAGAAAAAAAGTACGAGTAATGCAGAAACATTACTACAAGAATTAGCACAAACTGAAGAGCATATCCTTAAACTTCAGGATGAAATTTCACAATTACAAGATAAGTTGGCTGATGCGAAAGCAAGACAGAAAACAATTATCATGCGAGAGAAAACTGTTAACTCTCGGTTGAAAATTAAGAAAAATATTGAAAGTAACAAAGTGAATGATGCGTTAAGTCGTTTTGATAGTTATGAACGTAAAATTGATGATATCGAAGGGCAAGTTGAGTCGTATGATTTAGCAAGCAAGTCTTTAGCAGATGAAATATCTGAACTAGAAGCGGATGATAAAGTTGATGACGAGCTAGCATCACTGAAAGAAAAAATGAAAAAGAGCTAATATAAATGTTAATAAGTTAGTGAGGAATACTAATCTTGTTAAATGACTTAAAGCGTAAGTGCTCAGTATTGAATGAATAAAGTTAAGGGGAAATATTGTGGAAGAGCTGATTATTGCACCAGTTATTATCTTTTTAGTGATAGTTGCGCCAATTTGGCTAATATTACACTATCGAAGTAAAGGGCAGGTTAGCCAAGGACTGAGTGAAGAAGAGTATATTCAATTATCTGACCTATCTGAAACTGCGGATAAAATGGCTGATAGAATTAAAACATTAGAAGCTATTTTGGATGTGGAGACACCTGATTGGAGAAATAAACTATGATTGGTCGTCGTGGAGAGCTATATAGAAATGCGAGTGATGGAAAAATAGCTGGTGTTTGTGCGGGAATAGCTGATTATTTTGGTTGGGAAACTTGGTTAGTTAGAATTTTGATCGTTTCCGGTGTTTTGTTTGGCATGCCATTTTTAGTTTTTGGCTATATTGCTGCTTGGTTTATTTTGGATAAAAACCCTAGAGTGCAAGCTAAACAAACTAAGCATCAAAAGTCATACGGTTCAAATAATACACAAAGTGATAATGCTGTGTATGAAGATGAACAAGTGAATGAATCGATTAAGGTGAAATCTCGTGTTTGGCAATCAGGTGAACCACCTAAACAGGCTTTTCATGATATTCGCCGTAAATATTCATTATTAGAAAAACAGTTACAAGCAATAGAACATTATGTGACTTCATCAGAATTTACCGTGGCAAGAGAAATAAATAAACTTTGATAACCTTTAAAGTTACGTACTCAATAAAATTCCAGAAATTAATTAGCCGTCTTAGTTCATAAATAAAGCATAGAAAGTGAACTAAGACTGTTATTTTTCTATGAAAATCATTACCATCAAGTTAATCAGTTTTTAGCTTTATAAATGTAGTTAAGCGAAATGGCAATTATTAAAAAACAGCGATTAGATAAACTAAAGAATAAAGCCAGTGAATTAATAAACCGCAGTTTAGATCAACATATTAATTTAGCTGTTACTGGGCTAAGTAGAAGTGGTAAAACAGCCTTTATAACTTCACTGGTTAATCAATTAATTAATGAAGGCAGTAACAGTCGACTCAGTTTTTTCGACCCCGTGCACCAGGGGAACTTTATTGCAGCAAAGCGGATCCCACAGCAGCACTTATCTATTCCACGTTTTGACTATGATAAAGCAATCTCATCTCTCACTAGTGATATACCTTCGTGGCCTGAGCCAACTCATGGCATTAGTGAACTTCGACTTGCAATACGTTATCAACCACAAAAGTCATTATTAAAATATGCCACTGATATGGCGACATTAACATTAGATATAACCGACTACCCTGGTGAGTGGCTACTCGATTTACCTATGCTCAATCAGACCTATGAAGAGTGGTCTGAACAAACTCAAGCATTATTAACTGCTAAACCTCGAGATAAGTTTTCTCAACAATTTCTCTCTAAGGTTGAAGATATAGATCCTTTTGCTATAGCCGATGAAGACTTACTAGCACAACTCTCTAAAGAATATACAGAACTTTTGCATGTTTTTAGATATGACTTAGGTTTATCTGTAATTCAACCTGGTCGATTTATTTTACCAGCAGAATTAGCAGGCGCGCCTATTCTAGAGTTTTTTCCTTTTCCCAAACTAAGTGAAATAGACGGTAATGATTATCAAAATGCAAGTGATGATAGTTTTATTGGCATGCTTAGAGCACGATATATTGAATATAAGGAACAGGTAGTTAAAGTGTTTTATCGTCAAAACTTCCTACGTTTTGACAGGCAAATTGTTTTAGCTGATTGCTTAACTCCGCTAAATGCTTGCTCTGACAATAGTGGCTCAGAGAGTTTTGCCGACTTACAATTAGCCATAGATATGATTTTAGAAAGCTATAGTTATGGAAAGTCAGGCTTATTTGCACGACTGTTTTCACCAAAAATTGATAAACTTTTATTTGCAGCGACAAAAGCCGATCATGTTACAGCTGATCAACACGCACCAATGGTTTCTTTATTAAATCAACTTATCCATCAAAGTAAGCATAAACTTAATTATGAAGCTATTGAGATGAAAACACTTGCTGTAGCTTCGGTAAAAAGTACTTCACTTGGAACAACACAACATAAAGGGCAAATAATACCTGTTATTCAAGGTAACACTAAGCCTAACGAGTCAGAGCAGGTTGAAAGAATAACCCTGTTTCCAGGGGCTGTTCCGGATAAGTTACCTGAAAAAAGCTATTGGCAAGAGTCTGCATTTAATTTTATTAACTTTTCACCTTGCAGCGGCATGACAAAGCATGAGCCTTTACCCCATATTCGTATGGATCAGGTATTACAATTTTTATTGGCGGATAAAATGATATGAATAAAGCTAATAACAAAACTGATGATAAAGCGTACCAACAACAAATATTGTTTTCTGAAAAAGAATTATTAGATGAAAATCTCTCTGATGATGGAAAGAAACACAAATATAGCGAGCAAGTTATATTTGAAAATCAGGACTATGTGTTTGTTGATGATAAAAAAGATCTACCTAGTTTTGTCGAAGAAGATATTTCAGCAACATTAGTTGAGCAAGGCTTAAATGAGAGAAGCTCTAAACCAAGATGGTTATGGCGGATAGCGTTAACATTGCTTGCTGGAGCCATCAGCGTTGAGCTTGTTGACTTTTTTATTGAAGGGTTCGTAAATTCTCCTGTACTTACAAGCGTTTATGCAGCCATTTTGTCTTGCTTAGTTATAATAGCGTCAACAAGTCTACTTGGTGAATTATCAACATTAAGACAGTTTAAACGTCGTGAAAAGCTTAGAGAACAAGCTTTTGAGCTGTTCTCTAAAAACACTGAAAGTGATGAGAAAATTGTCAGTTCAATTGATATAAAATCTTTTTGTCAAAAAGCAAGCGAGAGTCTACCTTGTGATCTTGTTTCTGAACAAGCACAAGTATGGCAAGAAGCGGTAAATGATCAATACAGCGATGCAGAATTACTGCAATTGTATTCACGTTTAGTACTTACTAAGGTAGACGAGAAGGCGATGGCAGAAATCGCTAAGTTTTCGACTGAGGCTGTTGTACTTGTTGCACTTAGCCCAGTGGCAATAGTTGATATGCTGATCCTTTTATGGCGTAATCTACGTATGATTAATAAAGTCGCTCTTTTATACGGTATGAAATTAGGTTATTGGAGCAGAATAAAATTAATCAGGCAGGTCTTTGTAAATATGGTTTATGCTGGAGCGAGTGAGCTTATTACAGACTTTGGTTCTGATATGATTGGTGCTGACTTACTCGGTAAACTTTCTGGGCGTTTAGCACAAGGGTTAGGAGCAGGAATGCTAACGGCTCGTTTAGGTGTTAAAACAATGCAGTTATGTAGACCTGTACCGTTTGAAGATAAGCCAAAATTAGCCCATGTAAGAAAAGAAATGATAAATACAATCAAAGGCTTATTAAGTAATAAAAGTTAAAATCTATAGATATTCTTTCCGTAGGGTTTTTTATTGTAAAAATTAGTTTACAATGGCTTTTTGTTAGATCTATTAGGTAAAGGGTTTTTGCATGCGTTTGGAAATTACTTGTCATGACCGTGTTGGTATGGGACAAAAAATATTAGCTATTTTTGTTGAACACAGTATAAATGTTCGTGGTATAGAATTTAAGCAATCCGGCAGGATTTTCATCAACATCCCTGATTTAGAGTTCTCAGATTTACAAACCTTCATGCCTCAGTTACGTTTACTTGAAGGGGTTGGTGATGTAAGAACTGCGCCTTACATGCCTTCTGAGCGAGAGCGTAATGAATTAGTTACCTTAATAAAAACTTTTCCCGATCCTTTTATTTCTATCGATATTAAAGGCAATATTCGTATTGTTAATAATATAGCTTCGTCGATAATGGGCTGTAATGAAGAAACAGTTAAAGGGCAACATATTAGTCAATGGCTTAAAGGTTTCAATTTCACCCGCTGGTTAGATAACACAGATGTCTTTGCACAAACTAGGCGTTTAAAGTTTCAAGGTGAAGACTTTGTTGCTGATATTATGCCAATTAATGTTGCTAATGAAACAGATGAAGGGGCAGGTGAAACTAAAAATGTATTGGCGGGAGCTGTTCTTATTTTAAAATCTGAAGCACGCCTTGGACAACAAATAAATGCTTTTAAAGAGCCAAATGAAAATAGTTTTGCAGGCATACAAGCGGGTAGCAGTGGTATGCGAAAAGTCATTCGCGAAGCTAAACGAATGTCTCAACTAGATGCCTCTATTTTAATTATCGGTGAAACAGGAACGGGTAAAGAATTGCTAGCACGGGCTTGTCATGCGGCAAGCGAGAGAGCAGAACAGCCTTTTATGACCCTTAATTGTGCCGCTTTACCGGATGATGTGGCTGAATCTGAATTGTTTGGTGTGGGCGAGAAAGATCAAGAAGAGAGCAAGCGAGGGATTTTTGAACTTGCTGATGGTGGCAGTGTTTTTCTTGATGAAGTAGGAGAAATGTCGACTAAGTTACAAAGTAAATTATTGCGTGTTATACAAAATGGTAGTTTTAGACGGGTTGATTCAGAACAAGAAGTGACGGTAAATGTACGTATCATCAGCTCAACGAATAAAGATTTACTTAACTTAGTTTCGTTAGGCGAGTTTAGAGAAGATCTTTATTATCGCTTGAATGTATTTGGTTTAAATATACCGCCTTTAAGAGAGCGCCGCAGTGATATTTTACCTTTGGCTGAACTCTTTATTGTTCATGCGGGTCAACAGATAGGAAGATCAAACCTGAAGTTAACGCCTGAATGTCGTGAATTTATTGAACACTATCCATGGCCCGGAAATGTTAGACAATTAGAAAATGTATTAACGCGCTCTGCTTCCTTACTAGAAGGTAGTGATATTGAAATCGAACATCTGCAACTTCCTGCATATACTCGTGAACACGGTTATTTAGAACAAGAGTTTGAAGGAACTTTAGATGCCGCAGTGAAAAATTTTGAAGCTGACTTATTACGTAAACTTTATCCTGCTTATCCAAGTACTAGGCAATTAGCTAAAAAACTTGGCTTAAGCCATACCGCGATAGCAAATAAACTACGTGAATATGATATTAATAAGAAAACAATCAAAATATAGATACAGTTGTGTTATGTGATTAAATAACTTCAAAAATATACACCTCCAAATATTATAAAGCTCTTTTAAACTTATATCGCAAGTTTAAAAGAGCTTTTGTATTTTAAAGTGGAAAAAAACATGTAAAGAAATTTTTCCATGACTAAATACCTTCTCTTTTACGATTACTTGAGCCTTTAAGCTAAACCCGTAAAATCAGTGACATAATTTATCGAAACTTAATAAAAAAAGGTCACCTATGAAATTAGCTACTCTTAAAAACAATACGCGTGATGGTCAATTAGTTGTGGTTAGTAGAGCATTAGATAAAGCGGTTGTTGTGGCTGATATTGCTCACACTTTGCAGCATGCGTTAGATAATTGGCATGAAGTTTCTGCAAAATTAGAAACTGTTTATAGTGCGTTAAATGCAGGAGAAATTGATAATACTATTGCTTTTGCGCAAACAGAATGTGAATCGCCACTACCAAGAGCTTACCAATGGGCAGATGGCAGTGCTTATGTAAATCATGTTGAGCTAGTACGTAAAGCACGTAAAGCTGAATTACCTGAAACCTTTTGGACAGATCCTCTAATGTATCAAGGTGGATCTGATTCATTTATTGGCCCTCGTGATGAAATAGTCGTGGCTTGTGAAAGCTATGGAATTGATTTTGAGTCAGAAGTCGCGGTAATAACTGATGATGTACCTATGGATGTATCATTAGAGCAAGCTGGTCAGCATATTAAACTTTTGATGTTAGTAAATGATGTCTCCTTAAGAAACCTAATTCCTGGTGAGTTAGCGAAAGGTTTTGGCTTTTTCGGCTCAAAACCCTCAAGTGCATTTTCACCTGTAGCCATAACACCAGATGAATTAGGTCAAGCCTGGGATGGCGCTAAACTTCACTTACCTCTTACAACGCATTTGAATGGCGATTTATTTGGTGAGCCTTCATGTGGTGTTGACATGACATTTGATTTTCCTACTATCGTGGCACATGCAGCGAAAACACGCCCTTTATCTGCTGGTTGTATTATTGGTTCAGGCACAATTTCAAATTACGATCGTTCTAAAGGCTCAAGCTGTTTAGCAGAAAAGCGCATGCTAGAAATAATTGCTGATGGTCAACCAACGACTGAGTTTATGAAGTTTGGTGATAATGTTCGTATTGAAATGTTTAATGAGAATGGTGACAGTATTTTTGGTGCTATTGAACAAACAGTAGTTGAGTACAAAGGTTAATTCGGCTTAGTTATATTTCTGTAGTAGAACAAGTTACCACTTCAACTACAGGAAAACTTATAAATTAACTTTGTTATTCATTTACGATCAATATTATAGATAGAGAAAGTATGAAACTATATGGGTATTGGCGCTCTACAGCTGCTTATCGAGTACGAATTGCTTTGCACCTTAAAGGCATTAGCTTTGAAAATATTCCTGTACACCTAGTGAAAAATGGTGGAGAGCAATATGGTGAACACTATGCTGAGATTAACCCTAATCATTTAGTACCAACGTTACAAGATGGTGATTTCTCTCTTAATCAATCATTGGCAATTATTGATTATTTAGAAGCGACACAGTCAGGTCTCTCGTTGTATCCAGATAACGTTCAAGCTAAAGCAAAAGTGCAAGCATTAGCATTAGATATTGCTTGTGAAATTCATCCTCTTAATAACCTACGAGTTCAGCAGTATTTATCAACAAAGATCAAAATTAAAGATGAGGTTAAAGCTGCATGGGTTGATCACTGGATGGTTACTGGCTTTAAGGCTATTGAGAAGCAGTTATCACACTGTGCAGGCTGTTATTGTTTTCAAGATCAAATTAGTGTGGCTGATATTTGCTTAGTCGCACAAGTTTATAATGCTGAGCGCTTTAATGTTGATATGAGCGCATACCCTTACATTAATAGGGTAGTAGATAATTGTAATAAGCTTGTAGCATTTCAGTTGGCATTACCAGAAAACCAAGAAGATGCACAAAGTTAAAAATGTTAGCTTTCCTTTGGGTAAAAAAAAGAGATCTTTAAGATCTCTTTTTTATTTTAAAAGCTGTTAACTATTAATGTAATAGTCTTGCGCGAATTGTACCGTCAATTGCTTTTAATGCCTTAAGTGCTTGAGCACTATCTGAAGATTCAACATCGATAACAACATAACCAATTTTATCATCAGTTTGTAGATACTGAGAAGCAATGTTAACGCCATGTTCAGCAAATGCTTGGTTAATTTGTGTTAATACACCTGGTTGGTTACGATGAATATGTAATAATCTGCTTGTATTAACATGAACGGGTAATGATACTTCAGGGAAGTTAACTGCAGACAAGCTTGAACCATTATCTGAATATTTAGCTAATTTACTAGCAACTTCTAACCCAATATTTTCTTGCGCTTCTTTAGTGCTACCACCAATATGTGGTGTTAAAATCACATTATCAAAACCACGCAGAGTTGAAATAAATTCATCATCATTGCCTTTAGGCTCTACTGGGAATACATCAATAGCAGCACCAGCAACTTTTTTCTGAGATAAAGCCTCTGTTAATGCATCAATATCTACAACAGTTCCACGAGAAGCGTTGATAAAAATAGTACCTGATTTCATCGCTTCAAATTGTGCGGAAGAAATCATATATTGTGTTTGAGGAGTTTCTGGTACATGTAAGCTCACTACATCAGATTCAGCAAGAAGTGCATTTAATGATGGAGCTTGGCTAGCATTACCTAAAGAAAGCTTCGTTTCTATATCATAAAAACGAACACGCATCCCTAATGTCTCAGCTAAAATACCTAGCTGTGTACCAATATGACCGTAACCAATAATACCTAAGGTTTTCCCTCTAGCTTCTACTGAACCAACTGCAGATTTAAACCATTCACCGCGATGAGCTTTAGCACTCTTTTCAGGAATACCACGAAGTAATAATAATGTTTCACCTAAAACTAGCTCTGCAACAGAGCGAGTATTAGAAAATGGTGCATTAAATACAGGAATACCTAACTCTTGTGCTGCAATAGTATCAACTTGGTTAGTACCAATACAAAAACAACCAATAGCAACTAGTTTCTTTGCGTGGCTTAATACTTCAGCTGTTAACTGAGTACGAGAACGAATGCCGATAAAATGTGCATCAGCAATTTTCTCAATTAAATCAGACTCATTAAGTGAGGTCTTGATATACTCAATATTTGAGTAACCTTTCGCAGTAAGTTCATCAAGAGCACTTTGATGTACTCCTTCAAGAAGTAGTATTTTAATTTTATCTTTTGCTAATGAATTTTTATTTGTTGTCATAAGAGATCGCTTCGCTTGTTAAGTTAGCACTTAATATGTCTGAATACGTAAATTTCGCCATATATCAGCAAAAATAAACATGAAATTTTAGATGGCTAGATATCTATAATTCAAATAAGATAACATATAGTGTATAGACTCTAAAGTACTTATTTATCCTAATTGAATAAAAAATTATCGTGTAAAATGGGAGTAAAAGTATGCTTTTAAACTATATTTTGAGGTTGTGAATAAAGTGAATTTAATCTACAGCTTTAATGTTTATAGCCGAATTAAATTCAAGGTTTTGTGTAGATTATGTTTGTGATCGGCTGTTTACTTTTATAACTAGGTAATCATAATTATAAGTTAATGTGCTATTGAAAGTTTAAACTTTATTTCAAATACTAGGACAATGTAGCGCTTTCAATTGCAATGGTTAACTCATTGCAAAATCAGGCGCTCATTTTAATCACTGTTTTAATGCATTAAATCCTTATGACTCAATGATAATGACGTCAGACTTTGTTCCTAAAACCAATATATCAGCACCTCTTTGTGCAAATAACCCATTAGTCACTACACCAACTATACCGTTAATATCAGCTTCTAACTTTTTAGGATCGATAATGGACAAATTATGAACATCTAGAATAACATTTCCATTATCAGTAACCACGCCTTGACGATATTCAGGATCACCGCCAAGCTTAACTAATTCACGTGCAACATAGCTACGTGCCATAGGAATTACTTCAACAGGTAACGGGAAGTCACCAAGTAATTCAACTCGTTTAGAGTCATCAGCAATACAAATAAATTTTTTGGCGACAGCAGCAACAATTTTTTCACGTGTTAAGGCTGCGCCTCCACCTTTGATCATACTCATGTGCTTTGTTATTTCATCTGCACCATCAACATAAACATCCAAAGTATCGATATTATTTAGGTCAAATACTTCGATACCGTGTGCTTTTAAGCGTTTACTCGATTCTTCTGAGCTAGAAACAGCCCCTTCGATTTTATTTTTTATTGTTGCCAGCGCATCAATAAAGTAATTTACCGTGGAACCTGTGCCTACACCAACAATAGTATCATTTTCAATAAATTCTAATGCTTTAATTGCTGCTGCTTTTTTCATCTCGTTTTGAGTCATTACATTGCCTTAGTAAGGATTTTTGCTGTTAAATCGATAATGTTTCAAATTATAACATTGTTCAAATAGTTTAGTTACTAGTTAGTTCAAACAGATGACTTTGTGTAGGCGTGATAATCTCAGGCAAAGGCACATCCCAGTATTCAACGGGGATTACATCCACTTGTTGGCAGTCATGAGCAAGACCTACAGGATAAAATTGATGTGCTTGCCTATTCATCATAGTTCTATCATAAAAGCCGCCTCCCATGCCTAATCTTGCACCGGTATGGTCAAAAGCAACTAGTGGTGTACATAAAATATCAAGTTGATTTAAGGGACAGACTTTGCTCACATCTAATTTGGGTTCACTGATACCATAATGATTTTTGATCATTTCACTATTTTTTTCATACAACAGAAATAGTAAATGTCCTGAACAAAAGGGATGCAATACGGGTAAGTAAACTTGTTTTTTTTGTTGCCAACACCATTCAATGAAGGGCATTGGGTCTAATTCCCCATCATTTGTAAGATATAAAGCAATAGTGCTTGAGGCTTGAATTTTAGCGTGATTTGATAGTCGCTGTTTTAATTTTTCACTGGCGTCTTTTTGTTCAACACTTGAAAGTTGTTGGCGCAACTTTCTTACATTACTTCTTAGCTGTGTTCTAGTGACTGACACGTTTTCACCTTATAAAATAAAAAAAGCTAGCAGAATGTACTACTAGCTTTAATATTATAACCGATGTTTAACTCATGTGTGCAGTGTATAAATTAGTTATGTGTTCCACTAACGCCTTCATGCGTACCGGTAACAGATAATTCTTCTTCAATTTTATCTTCCATATCTATAATTTGATCGCCTTCTGCACCATGCATCCACTCAACTAATTTACCCGCTGATAAGAAAATGATGATACCGGTAATTAGTGCAGCAACACCAACACCCATAAAGATGTTCGCAGCATTGTCTACCATTTCTTGCCCTTCGCCAACAAATGAACCTATAAATCCTGCTAACTTATTTGAAAGGGCAGTAAACAAGAACCAAATACCCATTAATACAGAGGTAAACTTAAGTGGAGCTAATTTAGTTACCATAGATAAACCAATAGGTGATAAACATAGTTCACCTAATGTATGGAATAGGTATGCAAAGACTAAAAACAGCATGCTAACTTTTACCGTTACATCGCCACCTTGCACCATAGTAGCCCATAACATAACAAAGAAGCCTAATGCTAAAAATACCATTGCTAATGCAAACTTTTTCGGTGAAGTTGGTTCTTTCGAGCCCATTTTAACCCAAATAGAAGCAACAACAGGAGCTAACATAATAATGAACATAGCATTTAAAGATTGAAAAGAAGATGCCGCTATTTCCATGCCGAAAATAGTTCTGTCAGTAAAATCCGAAGCGTAAATAGTAAATAAACCGCCTGCTTGTTCAAAACCAGCCCAAAATATAACGGAGAACATGCTCATAATAAGAATAACTTTCATACGATCAACATCATCAGAAGTTATTGGTGCATGTGCTTTTTGTGTGCCTTTAGTACGTTTAGCTGAAGGCTGTACACCTATATCACCTAAATACTTATTAGCTAAAGTAAGTTGCATTATTAGACCAACAACCATGCCACAACCAGCTAATATAAAGCCATAATGCCAATTAACTTGTTCACCTAACACACCAACAGTGATTGGTGCTAAAAAGGCGCCTAAATTGATACCCATATAGAAAATAGTAAAAGCACCATCACGGCGGTGATCACCTTCTTCATATAAATCACCAACTAAACTTGAAACATTAGCTTTAAATAAGCCGTTACCTATAATGATTAAGGTTAAACCAATGTAAAAAACGGTTTCTTCCATACCAACAATCATTGACTTTGGAATACCTAGAGTAAAGTACCCAAGAGAGAAAATAATACCGCCAAAAATAATAGCTTTACGTTGGCCTATGTAGTTATCTGCAAGCCAGCCACCCAGAACAGGCGTTAGATATACGGCCATTGTGAATGTACCATATAGACTCAACGCTTCGGCTGAAGTCCAACCAAAACCACCATCTTGAACGCTGGCTACTAAATAAAGCACCAAAAGGGCTCGCATTCCGTAATAACCAAAACGCTCCCACATTTCGGTGCCAAATAAAAGAAAGAGTCCTTTTGGGTGACCAAAAAGAGTACCTGCATTAGGTTGAGTCATATAATTATCCTAATTTTCATTATTATATAGTGTAGTGATATTGCGTTAACTTACATTTAATCATCAATTAAATAAGAAAAACGTCTGCATTATGGTGTTATACCTTTGCCTAGAGTTAAAGGCAAGTATCAATTTATAACAATATATTAACATTTAGAGTTTGTGTAGAGAAATCTTTCCTTTTATTAAATTAGGTTATTTTAAATAATTGATAAAATAAGGAAGAGCTTTGATTTTTTAGTTAAGGGGAGACTCTGTAAAGTTTTACTAAATCAGTAGGTTTTAGGAAAATGAACACAGTAATTATACTATTGTTTGCTTGTTATTATACTGTTAAACTTCATCGCTGTTAATTTGGGCACATATGTCCAATGTTTAATTCTTTTCGCTAACCTAAGTATATCTTATTATCTTGGGAAGATGCATGACAGGGACATCTTTATTACTTTATCTATGAATGCTTCAATTTTCTTTAATAAAACTACTCCATTATTTACTCAGTTTACATTTTATCTTGTAACTTTATTTGTGTTGATTTTTTCAACTCAAGCTTCTTCTACTCAAGTAAGTCAAGCGCAGATAGAGCAATTTAAAAAATTACCGGCTTCACAGCAACAAGCGTTGGCGAAAAGTATGGGGATCGATATCAGTGCGATTGGAGGGCAGTTTTCAACGAAAAATAGCCAAAACCAAATGATGGAAAATAGCCAGCGTTACCCTCGTGGAACCCTATTTGATCAAGATGGAAATCCACTTCAAAATGCTGCAGAGCAAAACATCGAAGAGCAAGAAGAAAGCTTTGAAAAAGTTAAAGAATTACAACCTTTTGGTTATGATGTTTTTGCTAATTCACCACAAACTTTTGCACCCACGATGGATGTGGCTATTCCTGCGGGTTATATTGTGGCGCCTGGTGACAGAGTATCTATACAAATATTTGGAAAAGAGAATAGCGAGCTGGAATTAGAAGTAAACAGAGAAGGCGAAATAATCTTCCCATCTCAAGGGCCCTTTTCTGTGTCTGGTTTATCCTTTTCTGAAATGAAGCGTTTAATAACAACCAGAATTAAGAAAAAAATTATTGGTGTTGATGTGGCAGTCGGTATGGCTTCATTACGTTCGATGAGAGTATTTGTTTTAGGTGGAGCATATAAACCTGGCACCTATAATTTAAGTTCTTTATCCAGTATTACTCACGCTATTTTTGCCGCAGGTGGTATTAGTGATATTGGAAGTTTGCGTAACATACAACTTAAGTGTGCTGGTAAGTTGATTAAAACGCTCGATCTCTATGACTTACTTATTCAAGGAGACTCAAGTGATGATGTTTTACTTCAGTCTGGCGATGTTGTGTTTATTGCTCCTGTAGGTAAAAGAGTATCTATTGACGGTGAAGTTAGTCGCCCTGCAATTTATGAGTTGGTAGAAGGAGATGATTTTTCACTTGTATTAGAAATGGCAGGGGGATTACTGCCGAGTGCATATGCACAATCGACTATCATTGAACGTTATAATCAGAACAATTTACGTAGTGTTGTTAATATTGATTTTACCAATAAGTATGAGCTTTCATCAAAAGTACAGGCAGGTGATTTTGTTAGAGTAATGAAAGCCGGTGATATGTTTTCTCAGTCAATTACATTAATTGGCGCATTAACACGACCAGGAAAGTATCAATGGAAAGCAGGGCAAAAAGTTACAGACTTACTCCCTAATGTTAATTCACATTTGTTAGCTAATGCTGACCTAAATTATAGTTTAATTGTTCGCGAAGTTGACCTTGCTCGTAATATAGAAATATTGCAGTTTGGATTAGCAAAAGCGATTACCAATCCAGAGTCAGATGACAATATTTTGCTACAAGCAAATGATAAAGTGTTAGTTTTTTCACGAGTATCTAAATTGGCAGAAGATAATTTATCTCTTGATATGCTTGCTTATACTCAAGAAGAGCTTTTTAAGAAAGAACAACAAATAGCTAAAGATAAATTTAAAACTAAGCAATTTTGGCAAAAGTATGATCATTCAAATAAGTTAACAGAACTCGATGTGGATGAAACAGATAAGTTAGTTAATAAGTCAATTCTTCAGTTATCAGGTGGGGAAGTTGAAGAAGAAGTCAATATTAAAGAACTTGTTCTTTTTTCTCGTCAACGCTTATTATTACCTATTATCCAAAAGTTGAAAAATCAAGGGGGCTCTGGACAGCCAATTCAACTTGTAGAAATAGATGGTTCTGTTAAATTTCCTGGTGTTTATCCTCTTGCTAAAAATGGTCGAATAAATGACATTATTACAGCTGCAGGTGGTTTAACTGAGTCTGCCTATATTGATCGTGCAGAGCTTACTCGCAACCTAGTTCGTAGCCAAACTGTTAATAAACGTTCTATTTCTATAAATTTAGCAGCGGCTCTGCAAGGAGAAGAAAAAGATAATATTTTATTACAAAGCAAAGATAGACTAAATATACATCAAATCCCAGCATGGAGTGAAAACCATGTGGTTGAGCTACGTGGTGAATTTGTTTTCCCTGGTAAGTACACCATTCGTCGTGGTGAAAAACTATCTGATTTAATTGCTAAAGCAGGTGGCTTTACTCGCTTTGCTCATCAAGAAGGCTCAGTTTTTACTCGTTTGAAATTACAAGCACTTGAGTTACAAAATCTTGTCAAACTTTCTAGTGACTTACGTGTAGAAATGGCGTCTAAGTCACTATCTGATAGTAATTATTCACAATCTTATAGCGAAGTACAAGCAATGTTAGACGATCTAACTAAACTGCAACCGGTAGGACGTTTAGTATTAAACCTACCAAAAGTAGTTAAAGATAATGAATACGATATTTTACTTGAAAATGGTGATGTGCTTTATGTGCCAACCATGAAAAACTCTGTTAATGTTATTGGGCAAGTACAAGTTACTTCTTCCCATATTTACGATAAGAACTTAACTGCACAAGATTATTTAGCACAAAGTGGTGGTAGTAAAAAACGTGCTGATGAAGAAAGAACTTATATCATTGCAGCAAATGGCAGTATAAAATTAATGGAAAATAGCAATTGGTTTGCAAGTGATGCTGGTAATAATATGAAACCTGGCGATACTGTTGTGGTGCCTCTTGATTCTGAGTATATGAATAATTTAACTTTGTGGACGAGTGCTACCACTATTATGTATAACACAGCAGTTGCTATAGCAGCAATTAGTGGTATATAACTCGATAATATTTATATTAATAAAATTTTAACAATCATCTGATAACTTTTTTAATAATGAGCAATGCAGGAGTCTCTAGCACCAATGAAAATCATACTAAAAAAATACAACATCGTTTTAACTATACTGTCTTTATTTTTAGTTTTATTTTTAAATCCTGTTTTTGCAGCGCAAGTTAGTCAAGCACAAATAGAGCAATTTAAACGTTTACCTGCTTCCCAACAACAAGCGTTGGCAAAAAGTATGGGGGTTGATTTAAATGCAATTAAAGGACAACTATCGACAAATCAAGAAAGAAGTTCAAATGTAGCAACCCCTGTTTATGCTAGAGGTACTGAATTTGAAGGAAGTGTTCGCAAACTACCTTCACCACTTATGGCTCCTGAAGCTGCTAAATCAAAAAAAATAAAGTCATTTGGTTATGATGTGTTCGCTAATGCCCCTTCTACCTTTTCGCCAACTTCAGACATTGCCATCCCAGAAAATTATATATTGGGTGTAGGTGATAGAATATCTATTCAAGTTTTTGGTAAAGAAAATATTGAATTAGAATTAGACATCAATCGTGAAGGTGATGTTGTATTTCCATCTCATGGCCCTTTCTCTGTTGCGGGATTATCTTTTAGTGAAATGAAGACATTACTTGTCGCTAAGATTAAAGAAAAGATAATTGGGGTAGATGTTGTTGTCGGCATGGCTTCTTTGCGCTCTATGAGAGTGTTCGTTTTAGGCGATGCATATAAACCAGGTCCTTATACGCTAAGTTCATTATCAAGTATTACTCATGCATTGTTTGCCGCGGGTGGAATCAGTGATATTGGATCTTTGAGAAATATACAATTAAAGCGTTCTGGTAAGTTGGTTACTAAACTGGATTTATATGATCTCCTTATTCATGGTGACTCAACGAATGATTTATTATTGCAATCAGGTGATGTTGTTTTTATTCCGCCAGTAGAAAAAGTTGTTACGATTAAAGGTTTAGTCAGAAGGCCTGCAACTTATGAGTTATTAGAAGGTGAAACTTTTCAGGATATTTTAAGAATGTCTGGTGGTGCACTTCCTTCGGCTTATTTAAAATACTCTGAGCTAACTCGTTACAGTGAGAATAGTTATCGTAGAGGAATAAACTTAGATCTCACTGAACGGTTAGTTTTGAACGAGAAAGTTGCTTCTGGTGATGAAATAGATATTAAAAAAACTGATTATATTCGTACGCCTAAAATATCACTTACTACAGAGGCAATTACCCTGAAGGGCGCTATCACTAAGCCTGGAAAATACCAATGGTTTAGAGGGCAAAAAATATCTGATGTATTGCCTGAAATAGAAACTCATGTTTTATTACAGGCAGACTTACAATATTCGATTATTGTAAGAGAACTAAATAATGCGAGAGAAATAGATGTATTGCAGTTTAGTTTAGCTAAGGCTTTACTAGATATTAATTCAAAAGATAATCTATCACTACAACCGAA
>CAXIBS010000017.1:0-34039 GCA_964022585.1 uncultured Colwellia sp. | reverse complement strand
GATTAAATTTCTTATTGGATAATAAAGGAAGTGCATTTGATAAAAGCAATAATCGCTTAGTGAATGGCCGTGCCATAATATAAACGATAAAGCCAAGAACTAAGAATATTCCGGTAAGAGAAAGTAAAAACTGTTGGCGGTATTTAGCATTCTTATTTTTAAAAACACTAACATCATCAATTAATGCTAAATAATATGCTTCTTTACTGTGATTTGCTAAAGGTAATAAATTGATTAAGTAACTATGTTCAGCCAAGCTACTTTGCAATCCTTGCTCTAGTATAGTGCTTAAGCTAGCTTGCTGATTAAGTGTAAGCAACTGTTGCGTTAGTTTCATATCTGACGCTGAAATAATGTTTCCATTAATATTTTTATTATTATTTTGTTCAACAAAACTGATTACGGCTACATCACTATTTAATGACGTTTTAATTGCATATAACATATCAATAAGCGAAGCACTCATTGTAATAACAGCTTCATTGCCCTGATTATTTAACAAGGGGACACTTAGCAGTAATTGACAGCTCTCTTCACAATAGATTTGATGGTTAGGCTGTTGTAATGTAACAGTCTGCATTATATTTTCTTGCACAACGGTAGGGATTTTTGATGTGGAGAATAGCACGTTATTTTTAGCGTCGACTAACCAGACATTTTCAACATTTAGATTGAATTGTAATCCATCAATTTGATTAGCCAATTGTTGAACAAAAGCACTAAAATCATCTTGCTGAGAAAGCTGTGTTATTTCAGCAAAAGATTCTAGCCACACATTCAATTTAGACCGTAAAATATCACTATGTAAGGCAAATTGAGAATGACCTTGTGATAATGTTCTTTCCTGAAACTGTTGGTAATCTTCTTGCAGACGAGATAGTGATAAAATTGAAAACCCTATCGCTAAAAACAATAAAGCAGAGACAATTAACATCAACAATTTTGTTGGCACACTAATGAATGTTTTTATCATCAGTAACTTCCCTATTTAGAACCAATACATTAATTGTGCGGCCCACAACTGCCAATTTTTACTATCATTAATCTGTGGGCTAGGTATTACAACAGGAGTCAAGCGGCCCGCACCTTGAAACCAATGATATTCTAATCTTAAGCTTACATCGCTAGAGAAATCATATGATAAGCCCACAGTTGTATCACGATGAAAACCAAAATAAGCAGGGATACGCCCCTCTGAAGATTTCTCAAGCTCTGTACCATCCTTATCATTTTTATCATTGTAAAAGCGCTCATAACGAGCTAATAATGTTAACTTGTTATTTAGCTTATAGCGTGATTGTAGATAAAACCCTTGGCTAACTGGATCTCGTTCATATTGCGGGTGATAAAAACCTTCCGTTACAAATCGAGTTTGATATACTTCACCACTAAACTCCCAATTTTCACCCTCATATAACGCATTCATTGTATAAAACTGAAAAGTGAAATCACCATCATAAAATGAATCAAAGTCATCATTCGATTCATAATTAAAAACAGAATCTAATAGAGAGACACCAAATCGCCAAGATGAAAAAGCAGGTTGCCAGTATAAGCTAGTCTGTAAATCATAATCCTGTTTCGCTTTTCCCGTTGCCAAGTTACTCAAAATCATTTCCGCTTGTTCATCTGAAATGCTGGAGGCGCCGTAACTAAAATTAAAGTCAAAATTACCATAGTCATCATCGCTATGACTCAGCTTTAAGGCAACACCATCACCACCAACAGCAATATCTCTAAAGGCATCATAATAAACTGACTGTGGTAAGATAATACTCGGCCGAGCAAACGGAACATCTCTACTACTCGAATATAACCAATGATTATTTTTAAACCTACCTAAATAAATATTTGCTTGCCAGTTTGACTTATCATAAACGGACCAATCAAGTAAGGCATAATCAACGCGTATTCCTTTGGCATATCGATTGCCACCATCTAAATAAACAATTTGTCCTGTCAGTCTCAAATTTGAACTTAGCTGATAAGAACCATTCAACCCCAGCTCTGTCAACTCAGCTGATAATGATTCGTCATCATTAACAAAGTTGCTTCCATCCACATCAATTAATCCTTGAGAGATAAAACCATGTAACTGAAAGTTTTGCTCTGCAGCTAATGTAACACTAGGAGGAAAACAACAAATAACTGTCAGTAGAAGTGATCTTATTATAAACATGTTTGTCACCTTAACTCTTAACTTTAATAACATATAAACCTTTCTCATCCTTAAGCATTTCTGTATAGCCTATAGCGCCTGGAGTACTTCTTACCGCTTTAATAAGTTCTTCTGGTGACACAGCAATAATTGGCGCTACCCCCAGTCCCGAATATGTTAACTTATTCCATATTCGATCAAGTTGATACGGAAACATTTCTAAGCGTTCTTTGCTGAATCTCAAATGTAGAGCATGATGCCGTGGTAGCACGAAAACAGTAATACGTTGGCCATCATCCCACTGTGTTCGACGCATGGTAAAAATATGACGTAATTGTGATGTTGTTAACTTTCTTTCTTTTACAGACGAATGCGAAACAACGTCGACAGCAAAAGCAGACACGCTAACACAGCATAAAAAAATAATTGCATATAAATAGTAAAGAATTTTGATAATAAAGTCCTTGCTATACCATTTATTATTTGGGGGGATTTAATAAGGTTGGCGTTAGCTATATGAAAAATTAAACAGTTAAAAAGTATCCTTTCGTTGCAATGTCTTAGTTATTTTACAAGTATAAAAAGTTCTAATTTTTAAACTTGCCATACAACACTGCCTTTAATAATAACTTGAAATAGAATAAATTTTATTAATTAGTAAATGAAGTCCTTTTAAAATAATAGCTTAAAGAAAATATAATGATGACAGTGAGTATAATCAACAATTAAGATAAAAACCAACTTTTCATAAACCTAAACAGGTTTGACCAGTAGATTGTTGCTAAATTCCCCGAAAAGATGATTATTGTCGTCTAAATCATAAAAATTGCTTTTTTTAGTTCACTCTCACATTATTTTATGTAATCATTATTATTGAATTAATTTTACAGGTGTTTTTGACGAAGATGACCACAAAATTCCAAGTTTTAGTGTTAAATGGTCCTAATTTAAACATGTTAGGGAGACGTGAACCTGAAATTTATGGTGCACAAACATTAAATGAGATTATTGTTCAACTAACACAGCAGGCTCAAAAAGAAGAAATTGAGCTGTCTCATGTTCAATCAAATGCTGAGCATATATTAGTTGATACCATTCATCAGGCATTTAAAAAAATTGATTTCATTATTATAAACCCTGCGGCATTTACCCATACAAGTGTAGCGCTTCGAGATGCATTATTAGCCGTAGATATCCCCTTTATTGAAGTGCATTTATCTAATGTGCATGCAAGGGAAAAATTTAGGCAGCATTCATACTTATCTGATGTTGCTAATGGTGTTATTTGTGGGTTAGGTGCTAAAGGCTATAGTTATGCACTTGAATCCGCGAAAGAGTATTTAGAAAAAAAGAGTAAGTGATAAGTTACACGCAACCATAATTGCAAAACTTAATAACTGAAAAATATTTAACTTAAATTAAGGTAGTACAATGGATATTCGTAAAATAAAAAAACTTATTGAACTAGTTGAAGAGTCTGGTATTAACGAATTAGAGATTTCTGAAGGTGAAGAGTCGGTTAGAATTAGCCGTGGCGCACCCGTTGCAGTAGCAGCACCTGTAGTTGCACCAGCACCCGTTGCAGTAGCAGCACCTGTTGCAGCAGCTCCAGCTATTGAAGCAAGTGCACCAGCTTCATTAAGTGGTCATATTGTTCGTTCTCCAATGGTTGGTACTTATTACGCTTCTTCTTCTCCGGATGCTCCTCAATTTGTTGAAGTAGGCCAACATGTTAATGCTGGCGATACTTTATGTATTGTAGAAGCAATGAAAATGATGAACCAAATTGAAGCTGATAAATCTGGTGTAATCAAAGAAATTCTAGCGCAAAATGAAGATGCGATTGAATTTGATCAACCGCTATTCATCATTGAATAAGCCCAACCTAAAAGGGTCATTCCATGTTAGATAAAGTTGTTATCGCCAATCGTGGCGAAATTGCCTTAAGAATATTACGCGCATGTAAAGAGCTCGGTATTAAAACTGTTGCTGTACATTCAACCGCTGATAAAAACTTAAAGCATGTATTGTTAGCCGATGAAACTATTTGTATCGGTAAAGCATCTGCTCTAGATAGTTATTTAAATGCTCCAGCTATTATTACCGCAGCAGAAGTAACTAATGCTGTAGCGATTCACCCAGGTTACGGGTTTTTAGCAGAGAATGCAGACTTTGCTGAGCAAGTTGAAAAATCAGGCTTTGCGTTTATCGGTCCAAAAGCAGAAAGCATACGCATTATGGGTGACAAAGTTGCCGCTATTCGTGCAATGAAATCTGCTGGCGTTCCTTGTGTTCCCGGTTCAGATGGCCCATTAACTGACGATGAAGAAGTTAATAAAGCCCACGCTAAACGTATAGGTTACCCTGTTATAGTTAAAGCTGCTGGCGGCGGCGGTGGGCGCGGTATGCGTGTTGTTCGCAATGAAGAAGAACTTATCGACTCTATTGCACTAACAAAAAAAGAAGCTGGAACTATTTTCAAAAATGACATGGTTTACATGGAAAAATTCCTTGAGAACCCACGTCATGTTGAAATTCAAATTATTGCTGATGGTCAAGGTGCAGCAATTCACTTAGGTGAACGTGATTGTTCAATGCAACGACGTCACCAAAAAGTAGTTGAAGAAGCTCCTGCTCCAGGTATAACACCAGAAATGCGCGCAAAAATTGGTGAGCGCTGTTGTAATGCTTGTATTGAAATCAATTATCGTGGTGCTGGTACATTTGAATTCTTATATGAAAATGGCGAATTTTACTTCATTGAAATGAATACACGTATTCAAGTTGAACACCCTGTAACAGAAATGATCACAGGCGTTGACTTAATTAAAGAGCAATTACGTGTCGCTGCTGGACAACCTTTATCTTATACGCAAGATGACATTAAGATTGCAGGCCATTCAATTGAGTGTCGTATTAATGCTGAAGATCCACGCACTTTTATCCCTTCTCCTGGTAAAATAACACGTTTCCATCCACCAGGTGGTTTAGGTGTTCGTTGGGATTCTCACATCTATGCAGACTACTCTGTTCCACCACACTATGACTCTATGATCGGTAAATTGATCACTTGGGGTGATAACCGTGATGTAGCTATTGCACGTATGCGTAATGCATTGTCAGAGTTAGTGATTGATGGCATTAAAACTAACATTACCTTGCATCAAGATATCTTGAATGACCAAGGTTTTGTCAATGGCGGTGCCAACATTCACTACCTAGAAAAAAAATTAGCTGCTGCTGAATAATGTAGAAGCTTATTTAAATATGACAAAAAGCTCTGTGTTTACAGGGCTTTTTTTTTGTAATTGCTTTACTGTACAATACCAATAGTATTAAAAATGAGAACTATTATGACTAAGCCAATGGAAAAACCATATCCTCCTGCCGATGATGACTGCTGTGGTGGCGGTGCGTGTAACCCTTGTGTTTGGGATCACTACTATGCTGAATTACAAAAGTGGCGTATCGAACAAGCTAAAATAAAGGAAGAGCAAGCTAAAGATGATATTAAATAGTAAAGGTTAGAGTAAACATTATAGAGTGTATTTTAACTCAAGCTTACTAATACCCACAAAATTCAACCTGTGAATGCTATCTTTCTTATTCCACACCCACTTATTAAAAAGCTAAGCCTGTTCAACTAATTTGACTATTTTTAAAATAAAAAACCCTGTAAAAACAGGGCTCTCTTATTCTTTATCTACTATTTTTATTTATGTAACCATTAGAACGGAATATCATCATCAAAGTCAATTGATGGCTCTTGTGGATTTACCTTAGGAGCTTGCTGCTGTTGAAAACCGCCTTGCTGCTGTGGTGCTTGTTGTTGCTGAAAGCCGCCTTGCTGTTGTGGAGCTTGTTGTTGCTGAAAGCCACCTTGATGCTGTGGAGCTTGTTGTGGCTGCCCTTGTTGAGAAAATCCACCTTGTTGCTGTGCAGGTTTGTTATATTGCTGCTGTGGCGCTTGCTGTTGGAAACCACCACTTTGTTGAGGCGCTTGTTGCTGTTGGAAGCCACCTTGCTGACCTGATGGTTTGCTGTCTAACATTTGCATAACACCATTAAAACCTTGTAATACAATCTCAGTTGTATATTGATCTTGCCCTTGTTGGTTAGTCCATTTACGTGTTTGTAATGAACCTTCAAGATAAACTTTCGAACCTTTTTTCAAATATTCACCAGCAATCTCAGCTAGTTTTCCAAACATTACTACACGGTGCCATTCTGTTTTTTCTTTTTGCTCACCAGTTTGCTTATCTTTCCATGTATCAGACGTTGCTACAGTTATATTTGCTACTGCACCGCCATTTGGCATAAAACGCACCTCAGGATCTTTACCTAAGTTGCCTAAAATTGTTACCTTATTTACACCCGCCATGAAAAATCCTATTAATTGTGCACTTCTAGTACAAGATGAATACCGAATAAACAACTTATAATAGAGTAGAAAAAATTTTATTAAGAGAGCAATTCTATAGTGAGAATCGATCAAATTCGAGTGGTTTTTACATTTAATCGCTAATTATTTTTAGCTAGTTGATTTTACTAAGTTAGATTTATCTAGCTTGGTAAAGGTGTTCAATTAATTCTGCTTTGATATTCTCTGGGATTTGTTGAGACTTTTGAGTTTTATAATCAAAATGAACCATAGCCGCAGTACCTGATGCACACTTTTCATCGTGCTGCCATAGCTCTTGGTATACATCAAATGAGGATTTACCAATACGGCCGACGAAAGTTCGTACTTCTACATCTTGCCCATAAAATAACTGCCCATGATATGAAACATCTATTTTTGCTATAATTAATTGCCATTTTGTTATATCTAAATCAGGTGTAAATAAACGAAAAACAGGTTCTCTTGCTTCTTCAAACCATATAGGAGCAGTGGTATTATTAATGTGACCAAGTGCATCAGTCTCACCAAACCTTGGTGTTATAATTGTTTTATACATCGCCTATTTATCTCTACTTTTATTAATTTATAACCGCTATAGTAACGTTAGATTACAAAAAAATCAGCTTACTCAAACAAGAAAGCAAAAATGAACCAAAACATTCACTTGTGTAGTATATTTTTTATTTTATTTATTCTTTTCGGTACCGCATACGCAGCAGCCGATAATCCTCTCAATAAGCAAGAGAAATTTTGTACTCAAGGCATACAAAAAGTTACTTTTAAACCTCAAACTATTTTTGATGAAAATGAAGAAGGGTTCTCGACTATTCATCGGTGGGCTAATGCTATTCATATCGACACAAAGCAAGTAACACTTGAAAATGAAGCCGACTTTTTTATCCAAAAGTGTGATAAAAGTTTTGCAGATATGGCCGAATTAGAAAGATATTTACGCAGCCGTAAATATCTACGTGATGCAAAGGTTACCAGTGACGAAATGGTAGAAAACATTACCGTTACTACTTGGGATAATTGGTCTTTAATGCCAACCATAAGCTTTGGCCGACAAGGCGGAGAAAGTACTCATAGTATAGGCTTGAAAGAACGCAATTTATTAGGATTAGGAATAGATGCTGAAATTCAAACTTATAATAATTCACAGCGTAAAGGTTACAAATTAAAAAGTACTATCCCTTTGTTTAGAAAACAAAATATAGATCTAAGATTCAGGTTTGCTGATAACGACGATGGCACTCAACAATCACTATTTTTTCAAAAACACTTTGCCAGTTTTTATACTCCGTACGCATATCAAGTTGGTTTCGATGAAGAAACCCGTGATGATACTATTTATCAAAATGATACTGAGCTAGCATTATTCACTCATAAAATTAGTTTTAAAAATGCAGAATATTCTTGGCTTGATTTTAATAATACAGATGCCCTATTAAGGTACAGCATTGGTTTAACCCAAAACCAACATAAATTCTCTACTGTCATGAACCCTGATGAACATATTAACCCATCAATATTGCCGCAAGACAGAGACTTTATCTACCCTTGGGTAGGTATTGACTATATTGAGAAAAACTTTAGAAAAATGACTAATATCCATTTAATCACTCAAATAGAAGATTTTAATCATGGCTGGCAATTTAGTTCTCGCCTAGGCTTAAGTGATGGTTCTAAAGAAAACAGTGCTTGGGCTTTATTTCAAGCCAATGTAAACAAGGGCTTTGAAGTTCATGAAAAAGCATTATTACTAATGAATATAGCCTTTAATGGCGATATTTATAAAGATAACAATCATAGGTTTTTGCTAAATATAAATACGGAATATTTCTATAATATCGATAAAAACTGGGGTTTATATTTAAGTAACACGAGTATTGCCAGTAAAAACCAGTATATTGATCAACCTGTCACTATTGGTGGAGATGCAGGATTGCGAGGATTTCCCCTGCAGTATCAACACGGAAAGCACAGCACTAAATTCACAGGTGAAATTCGCTATTATCCTCATATCAATTTATTCAAGTTATTTGACTTAGCAGGTGCCGCCTTTATGGATACAGGTAAAGCTTTTGGTGACTCAATAGAAAAAAACACTGAAGATACCTGGTTACATTCAGTAGGCATTGGCGCTAGGCTCTACTCACCTCACTCTGCAGGTAGCCAACAAGTTATTCACATTGATTTTGCTTTCCCACAAAGCGATAGTTCGAATATAGATAACGTTGAAATAAGGATTGAAGCAAAGCAATCCTTTTAATTTTCTTTCGTAGATAAAGCCAAATAAACTTAAGTTATCACAGACTATAAGAAACGCTTTAAAATACGATCAATTTGGGTCATTCGTATCTTTTTCAGTAAGCGTTTAGGTTTTTGAGGGTAATCACTAATATCTTCAATTTCACTATAATGCTTAATTGGTTTAGCGTACTCCATAATATTAACCAACTCATCTGACACTTTTGGCATTAACCCTTGAGAAGGATCATCAAGTAATAGTCCATTCTCTAGGTCTAAAGACCAAGCACGTGGATTCAAATTACTACCCGTTAATAAGTGATAACGGTCATCGCTTATTACTCCCTTAAGGTGGAAGCTATTTGCACCATTTTTCCAAACATGTATGTCTAGCAGTTTATTATCAATAAAGTGTTGGTAACGCTTAACAAAGCGCTTTAATAGCACTTCATAAACATAAGGAACTATGCCAATAGCTGAAAATTCTTTTTCATCCGCAATAAAAAAATCATTCGCAGTTTTATCGCCCACTACAATTGTTATTTTTACACCGCGTTTAAGTGCTTTAATAACATCACGTGCAAGTACTGGTGGTAAGTTAAAGTATGGCGTTAGAATGAGTAATTTATTTTCGGTATTTTTGATCGTTTGGCGAATAACTTTATTTAACTTATTCTTTCTACGTCCATAACCAACAAAAGGTACGATGGATATAGGATTATTCACCACACCTGATTCTTTCTCATTATCAGTAAATTCTATTTGATAAGCAGATTTTTTTAATAATGACTTCAGTGAAATAATATTACGTCTTTGCTGGGCTTGATTCGGTAAAACAAGTTCATTCAATAAAGGGGCTAAGTTTGACTTTACAAAGGTATTAGTAAGATATTCGCAAAAGCTATTAGCTAGGGGTGCACAATTAATTTGATAGTAACGGTCTAAGCGGTATCTATCTCCTTTCTGCATATAAATATCATTAATACTTGCACCGGTGTAAAAAAGTACGTTGTCAAAAACCATACCTTTTAAGTGTAAAACACCAAATAGCTCTTTCGGCTTTACAGCAATGCCATAAACACCTATTTTTTGTTCATATTGTTCAGCTAAAGAAAGATATAAAGCTCTATTTCCTAAACTTCCTTTTTCTCCAATAAGGCCACGTTGGCCTCGATGGTAATCAACAAAAACTTTGATATCTAGATCTGGATAGTTACCCTTTGCTTGATATAGCGCGTGCAATATTTCTTGGCCAGCTTCGTCATCTTGCACATAAAGTGCCGAGATATAAATACATTGACGAGCACTGGCAATTAAAGACAATAATTGTTGCTGATATTGTTTTGGCGTAGAAAAAATTTCAATGTCGCTACTACTAACTACTATATTTTTCATTTCAAAAGTCAAAGCTCTTAGATCTTAACTATAAACACATTAGCAGCAGTATACTCATTTCCCCAGTCAGTGACTATTCTTCTAAGATAAAAATTACGATTTGTTACGATATCAATCGTATCACTAAAATAGCGGGCTTAGGCTTAAATAAAATGAACAATAGCTAATTAGATAACCATCGCTAATTCAGCAGCTTGGCGAATTGCACGTTTTGCATCAAGTTCGGCTGCAACATTGGCCCCACCTATAAGATGCACATTCATGCCACCTTTTTCTAACGCCTGCTGTAATTCCCTGTTCGACTCTTGCCCTGCACATATAATGACATTATCTACAGCAAGAAGTTGCTCTTTACCTGCTACTTCTATGAGTAAGCCTTCATCAGTTATTGATTTATAGCTAACGCCCGGTAGCATTTTAACACCATTTTTTATGAGATTAGCGCGATGTACCCAACCAGAAGTTTTACCTAAGCCTTTACCAACCTTAGACGTTTTTCTTTGTAATAAAGTAATTTGTCGTTCAGTAGCATGAGTGTTACCTCTACTTTTCTCTAATAAAGCACCTGATTGTTGATAAGTCTTATCTACTCCCCAGTTTTGTAACCAAGCATCTAAATCTGTTGTTAACGACTCACCTTTTTCAGCAAGGTACGTGGCAACATCAAAGCCTATACCACCTGCTCCAATAATTGCTACTTTTTCACCTACGGCAACTTTATCTCGTAACACTTGTAAATAACTCAGTACCTTAGGGTGATCAATTCCTTCTATAGCTAACTTTCTCGGTTTAATCCCAGTTGCTAAGATCACTTCATCAAAGCCTGCTGCGAGTAACTTATCGCTACTCTGCTCGCTATTTAAGTGTACTGGAATATTTAATAGCTCTAATTGCTTATTAAAATAACGAAGTGTTTCATAAAACTCTTCTTTTCCCGGAATCTGCTTAGCTACATTAAACTGACCACCTATCTCACTTATTTTATCAAATAGCTCAACTTGATGACCTCGCTGAGTAGCATAAACACTAAAGGCTAAACCAGCAGGTCCTGCTCCTATAACAGCTAATTTCTTAGGTTTTTTGCTTTGATCAAGCTTATCTAAGGTAAGCTCTGTTTCATAACACGCCATAGGGTTTACTAAACAAGAAGCTCTTTTCTGTTTAAACACATGATCCAAACATGCCTGATTACAACCAATGCATGTATTAATTTCATCTGATTTATTTTTTGCTGCTTTATTAACAAAATCAGCATCAGCCAAAAATGGTCTAGCCATCGACACCATATCTGCTTGTCCAGTAGCCAGAACACGCTCAGCCACTTCTGGTGTATTTATACGGTTAGTGGTTATCAAGGGAACCGACACTTCTTTCTTCATTTTCTCAGTAACCCAAGTAAACGCGGCTCTTGGTACAGAAGTAACTATGGTAGGCACACGCGCCTCATGCCAGCCAATGCCTGTGTTTATTATAGTAGCGCCAGCCTTTTCCACCGCCTTTGCCATCGTAACAACCTCTTCCCAACTATTACCTCCTTCAACCAAATCAAGCATTGATAGACGGAAAATAATAATAAAGCTATCTCCTACTTTTGATCGTACTGCTTTTATGGTTTCAATAGCCAAGCGCATTCGGTTCTCAATATTTCCTCCCCATTCATCGCTTCGTCTATTAGTTCGTAAACAGGCAAACTGATTAATTAAATAACCTTCGCTACCCATAATTTCCACGCCATCATATCCAGCTTTAGCTGCTAATTGTGAAGAGTGTGCGTAATCTTTAATGGTAGCTTTTATTTGTCTAACCGACATAGCTTTAGGGGTAAACGGAGTAATTGGTGATTTCACTTTGCTCGGTGCTAAACTAAACGGATGAAAAGCATATCGACCTGTATGTAATAACTGCAAACATATTTTTGTTGGATATTTGTGCACCGCTGCGGTTACTTGTTTATGTTTATTTACATGCCAAAAGTGGCTTAATTCACTACCAAACGGAGCTATTCTTCCGCGCATATTTGGACTCACACCACCTGTAACAATCAAACCAACACCGCCTTTAGCGCGCGCTTCATAAAAAGCTGCCAGTTTTTCAAAGCCACCCTTTTCTTCTTCAAGACCAGTATGCATAGACCCCATTAAGACACGATTAGCTAATTGGGTGAAGCCTAAATCTAAAGGCGCTAATAAATGTGGGAATGGACTTTCGTTTTGGGCTGTTGATGTCATTCTATTTTCCTATTGGTCATACCAGATAGTATTAAGTTACGCATTTTTGTTCAAAAACACAAGTTAATATTGACACCTGTCAGATTGAGTTGACTATAAGATGCTTTTCTAGAAAAATTATTATCGATAACTCTTCAATAATAGTAGAATTATTGTAAAAGAGTAATGCATTGAATAACGATATGACGCCAAAGAAAATAGATAAAAAAGAGCTCGTTTCACTGGTTATTAAGTACTTGAAAAAAGAGCTAGCACAAGCAGTAAGTGCAGCAAATGAAGCGCATGCTGCTGCAGTTGATGACCAAAGTGTTGCAGAAACTCAATACGATACATTAGCTATTGAAGCTAGTTATTTAGCAGAAGGGCAATCAAGACGAGTACAAGAGCTACAAGAAGCAATATTTAGTTATCAAAACCTAATACTGGTTGAATTTGATGAAAGCAAGCCAATTGCGTTATCTGCACTTGTACAGCTTAATACGGACAATAAAAAGCAGCATTGGTTTTTCATTGGTCCTGCTGCAGGCGGATTTCGTTGCCAATTAAATGAGCAACACATCACCGTGATTTCGCCAAAGTCCCCTATTGGTAACAGTTTAATGCAAAAATTTGAAGAAGACGATATCGATGTGTTATTAGGTAATAGCAGGCTGATAGACTACATTGCTCAGGTATACTAAAGGTTATATTTTAATACCATTGCTTTTTATATTGAGTAACTAAGCAGCTACGACAATTGTTGAATTTGGCTTGTTAAATGAATAATTCACGCTGGGTAATACTAAGTGATTTAAAAAAGTCGATTCGTGCGACTATTTCTAATAACTTTAAATGAGAAATATTTTTTAGCGGTAGCATTTATCTTATGAGCTCTGTTGCAACAATGCTTTAATTGCTAGTAAATCGACAACTTTGTCATCTACTTTTAAATAGGCAACGGCTGCATTCGCTACTGAATTACTACCACTATCGTCATGTACTAATGTGGCTTCAATAACACCAGGCATATTTATTAACACATCGGCTATTTCATCCGCTTTCTCATCACAGGTAATATTCGTAGCAAAACTAAAGCTTTTAGATTTTTTCAGCTTTTCCATTCCAAAGCTAAGCACTAACCAAATCAAACTAGCTACTGCCATTACCAAAAATATAGTTTGCTCACCAAAGCGACTTGCAACAAAGCCACCAATAATGCCACCAACAAAAGCGCCTAAGAATTGGCTACTAGAATAAATTCCCATCACGCTACCTTTTACGCCTGCAGGAGCAATACGAGATAAAATAGAAGGCATTGTGGCTTCTAAATAATTAAAGGCTGTAAAAAATAACACAACCGAAAATACTAAACTCCATAAGCCCACTGGCATTAACCATAAAAGAAATAAGGCTAAACTAAGTAGCGCAATAGCAGCACTAAACATAGGTTTCTCTTGCTGCTTTTTCATAGCAATAATCATAAAAGGCACCATTAAAAAGAATGAACCTAATAGTGTAGGTAGATAAACTTGCCAATGGCTTTCTAATGCAAGCCCGCTCGCCACAAATTGTTTTGGTAACGTAACAAAACAAGCGGTAAGCGCCATATGTAAAATAAACACTCCCCAATTCAAGCGAGATAATTGTGGGTGACGAATAAGTTTACCTATTTGTTCTGGCAGAGCGACACTGTCACCACGGGGGGCTTTATTTATTGAATAAGGCACCATAAATTGAATCATAAGCATAGCGAGAATAGTTAAAAGACCGGTAAACCAAAATAACCCAGCCAAACCAAAAGCATCGGCAACAATAGGACCTAAAATCATAGCGAAAGTAAATGATAAACCAATAAACATACCAATGGTTGCCATTACTTTTGGACGCTGCTCTTCTCTGGTTAGATCAGCAGCTAATGCTAAAATGGCACTAGCAATTGCCCCCATGCCTTGTAAAGCTCGCCCTAATACTACGCCATAAATTGTTGTCGACATGGCAGCAACAATACTACCAATTAAAAAAACAACCAAACCTGCTAATATCACGGGTTTTCGGCCATATTTATCAGAAAGAATCCCCATAGGTATTTGTAATAATGCTTGCGTTAAACCGTAAGCCCCAATAGCTAGTCCAAGCCACAATGGGCTATACCCTGCTAATTGTTCGCCGTAAATAGCAAACACGGGTAATATCATAAAAAGCCCAAGCATACGTACACCAAACACACTAGCAAGGGAGAATGCTGCTTTTTTCTCAATACTGTTTAAACCTGAAACACTCATGAAAATAAACTACCTAAAATATACGGAAAATTAAAAGTTGGAGAATAAAAAAATCGTCGTAGTTTACCACGCAATGACTGACAAAAAAATGCTCTATGTACAAGAGACTGAAAGATGCTAATGATATGAATCATTAAGTTCTTAGAAAATTGATTAGAATATAAAATAAGCAACACTCGCAATAACCAACGCTATTACGATATTAAGCACAAAACCTGCACGCATCATATACCCTTGTGGTATTAAACCAGATGAAAATACAATGGCATTAGGCGGTGTTGCTACAGGTAACATAAAAGCACATGAAGCACACAACGCAATAATCACAGCAATACCTACCGGTGGTAATTGTAAATCAATTGCAACGGTCATAAATAAAGGAACTAACAAAGCAGCACTCGCTGTATTACTCACAAGTTCAGTTAAAAAGATCACAAAAATACAAATAATAACTAATATTAACCAAGTATTATCTGCGGGTAAATTACTACTAATAGCATTTGCCAGCCACATACTTGCACCGGAAGTTTTTAATAAAACACTGAGTGTTAAACCACCACCAAATAGAATTAAAATACCCCAGTTGGTTTTCTCGATAAACTCTTCAAATTTTAAACATTTTGAACCTGTTAATAACACAATAGCAGCAACCGCTAACATTGCATCAAAGCCTTTACTAATTCCTATAAGAGAGGCTAGTGGCGTACTAAAAACCCAACCTAAGGCAGTAAAAGCAAAAATAGAGAGAACAAAAGTTCTTTGCCAACTTGACTCTATTACAGGCGGTGTTATTGCAAGCCTTTCTGAAAACTTTGGCCTAAACATAACAAACAACACTAATATCATTAATGGGAAGAGCAAAGAAAACATCGGCACTCCCCATTTTAACCATTCTGCAAAGCTTAAACCGGCAGCAGAAGCCGCAATAGCATTAGGAGGGCTACCGATTAATGTTGCCATACCACCAAGGTTTCCTGAATACGCGAGGCCAAGTAAAACAAAGATATAGACATTAGGTTGATTTTTTTTACTTTCGCAATGAGTTTTCTGCGCAGATAACAAGCCAAGTGCGATAGGCAACATTAGCGCAAGTGTTGCTGTGTTACTTATCCACATAGAGAGTAATGCTGTAGTTAAAAAGAGTAACAACACCGCATACAAAGGCCTACCACCTGATAAAGACAACATTTTGACTGCAAATAATTTATCTAATGAATATTTTTGTAATGCAGCAGCTAAAGCAAATCCTCCCATAAAGAGGAAAATAACAGGGCTAGAAAAACTAGAAAACGCCTGTGCTGCTGGTAATATGCCGCTAAGCATAGCTAAAACAGGTATTAATAATGCGGTGGTACTGATAGGTAATGCTTGTGTAATCCATAACCAAGCAATCGCAACAAAAATAGCTAAACCTTGCTGAACCTGTGTAGGTGCGTCAACTACATTTGCCACAATGAGAGCAAAAACAAACGACAACAGCATATTAATTTTTTGAGTGCCCAATAAATTTACTCCTGTGTTTTTTCTTTAATAGTATTACATCGTTATAACCAAGTGAATGTAAAAATAAAAGTGTTTATCACGCAAACAAAACCTATGATTTATGTCATACTATTCGGCTATTATTTTTGCGTATAAATTAGTGAATGAGCATGAGAAATATAGAAGTCAGAGGGGCTAGAACCCATAACCTAAAAGATATTAGCTTGTCGATTCCCCGAGATAAGCTTGTTGTTATTACAGGACTTTCTGGTTCAGGTAAGTCATCACTGGCATTTGATACCTTATACGCAGAAGGACAGCGTCGTTATGTTGAGTCGTTATCAGCCTATGCGCGTCAATTTCTATCCTTAATGGAGAAGCCAGACGTTGACCATATTGAAGGTTTATCGCCTGCCATTTCTATTGAGCAAAAATCGACCTCTCATAACCCACGGTCAACCGTTGGAACCATTACTGAAATTTATGATTATTTAAGACTTTTATATGCCCGTGTTGGAGAGCCTCGTTGTCCAGAACACAAGCAACCATTAGCCGCACAAACAGTATCTCAAATGGTAGATAAAGTGTTAGCTCTTGAAGAAGGCACAAAAGTCATGTTGCTGGCACCTGTACTTCAAAACCGTAAAGGTGAGCATATAAAGTTACTTGATAACCTTGCCGCACAAGGTTTCATCCGCGCACGCATTGATGGTGAAGTTTGTGATTTGTCTGATCCTCCAACATTAGAGCTACATAAAAAACACACCATTGAAGTTGTTGTTGATCGCCTAAAAGTACGCCCAGATATCCAACTACGACTTTCTGAATCATTTGAAACAACCTTAGCTTTAACCGCAGGCTCAGCAAAAGTTGCCTTTATGGATGAGCCAGACAAAGAAGAATTACTCTTTTCTGCTAACTTTGCTTGTCCTCATTGTGGTTACAGCATGCAAGAATTAGAGCCTAGATTATTTTCCTTTAACAACCCCGCTGGCGCTTGTAAAACGTGTGATGGTTTAGGTATCGAACAATTTTTTGATACTCACCGCATCATTACCAACGACGAATTAAGTCTTGCTGGTGGTGCTATTCGAGGTTGGGATAAACGTAATTTTTACTATTTTCAAATGCTACAAGCCTTGTCCGAGCATTATGATTTTTCTCTTGATGAGCCTCTCAACAAGCTTAGTGATAAAGCAATTAAAGCCATACTTTATGGTAGCGGTAAGAAAGAAATTGAATTTAAGTATATGAATGACCGCGGTGATGTTGTACTACGCAAGCATCCATTTGAAGGCATTATTAACAATATGCAGCGCCGCTATAAAGAAACTGAATCCAATGCGGTGCGTGAGGAATTATCAAAATACCTAAACAGCCAAAATTGTCCTGACTGTAATGGCAGTCGCTTGCGATTAGAAGCACGTAATGTATTTATTGAAGATACCCCCTTACCCGTTGTCGCTGAATTTGCCATAAGTGATGCTTTAGATTTTTTCCAAGGCTTAAAACTCACAGGCCAAAGAGGCCAAGTTGCAGAGAAGATTCTCAAGGAAATTAATGACCGTTTAGGTTTCTTGGTTAATGTTGGCTTGAACTATTTAAACCTATCCCGTGGGGCTAATACTCTGTCAGGTGGAGAAGCTCAGCGTATTCGCCTAGCAAGTCAAATTGGCGCAGGTTTAGTTGGCGTTATGTATGTATTAGATGAGCCATCAATCGGTTTACATCAGCGAGATAACGAACGTTTATTAAAAACCCTTATTCATTTGCGTGACTTAGGTAATACCGTCATTGTGGTGGAACATGACGAAGATGCTATTCGCGCTGCTGACTTTGTAATTGATATAGGCCCCGGCGCAGGTGTTCATGGTGGTAATATTATCGCACAAGGAACAATGGATGATATATTAAAATGTGAAGACTCACTTACGGGTAAATATCTGTCTGGTGTAGAAAGTATTGAAATCCCCAAAAAGCGACACTCTTTTAATAAAAAGAGTGTGATTGAACTAAAAGGCGCTAGCGGCAATAACTTAAAAAATGTTGATCTCGTTATTCCAAATGGTTTAATGACGTGCATTACCGGTGTTTCTGGGTCAGGTAAATCAACCTTAATTAATGATACTTTGTACAAGCTTGCACATATTGAGCTAAACGGCGCAACTCTGGATGAGCCATCCCCTTATAAAAGTATTGCGGGCTTAGAACATTTAGACAAGGTTATTGATATTGACCAAAGCCCAATTGGCAGAACACCTCGTTCAAACCCTGCAACTTACACGGGTATATTTACAGCTATTCGCGATATTTTTGCTGCAACCCAAGAAGCTCGTTCTCGTGGATATAAACCGGGACGCTTTAGTTTTAATGTAAAAGGTGGTCGCTGTGAAGCCTGTCAAGGTGATGGATTAATCAAAGTAGAGATGCACTTTTTACCTGATGTTTATGTGCCTTGCGATGTTTGTAAAAGTAAACGCTACAACCGCGAAACATTAGAAGTACTCTACAAAGGTAAAAATATTCATGAAGTGTTAGATATGACAATTGAAGATGCTTTTGAGTTCTTTAATGCCATTCCTGCTGTAAAACGAAAATTGCAAACCTTAATGGATGTTGGTTTAACTTATGTAAAATTAGGACAGTCAGCCACTACGCTTTCTGGCGGTGAGGCACAAAGAGTAAAACTCTCAAAAGAATTATCTAAACGAGATACCGGAAAAACATTATATATTTTAGATGAACCCACCACAGGCTTACACTTTCACGATATTAAGCAGCTACTGCAAGTCATTCATCGCTTACGCGACCACGGCAATACCATTGTCGTTATTGAACATAATTTAGATGTAATTAAAACAGCAGACTGGGTGGTTGATTTAGGTCCAGAAGGCGGTTCAGGCGGCGGTGAAATTTTAGTTACCGGTACGCCAGAAAAAGTAGCAGAACATCCAACATCGCATACTGCACGTTTTTTAAAAACCTTATTAAATACATAATAGATTAAGGAAGAAGCAAACAATGCAAATAGCAGATTCAGAGCGACTCACCTACAGACTTATGGGGCAAGGTGACGCGCAAGCTTTATGGGAGTTAGATCAAGATCCAGCAGTGATGAAGTTTATTAATGGCGGAGAAGCTCATGATATGCAAACCATCCATAATGTTTTTCTCCCACGTATGAAAGCTTATACCGATATCACAAAAGGCTGGGGTCTTTGGCAAGTTTCAGATAAAAGTACCAAGAAGTACCTTGGCTGGGTTCTAGTTCGCCCTATGGATTTCTTTACTGATACTCCCAAATGGAAAGATTTAGAGCTAGGTTGGCGTTTTTTCAAAAGCGCTTGGGGAAAGGGTTATGCCACTGAAGCAGCTATCGCCATAAAAAATAGCCTGATAAGCCAAACAGATATTGATTATGTTTCGGCTTTAGCCATAAAAGAAAACTACGGCTCAATTAGCGTAATGAAAAAAATGGGTATGAAGTTTATTAGAGAGTATGAACATAAAGATCCTCTTGGCGACTTTATAGCCGTACACTACCAAATGCCAGTGAAATAGCTTAATCTATTTTCACCATTGAAACACTCAAATAGATACTTTGGAATATTATTCAAGAAGGACAAAGCACTGAAAGAAACAACAACAAAACACCACTGCCCAAGTGCCTTTATCTACTTATTAGCCTTCACTAGCGGCTTTTGCATAATGGGAATAGAGCTTTTAGGAGGCAGAATATTAGCTCCCTTTTTTGGCAGCTCTGTGCATATTTGGGGAAGTATAATTACCATTTTTATGCTGAGCTTATCTATAGGCTATTTACTTGGTGGAAAGTTATCTACTCGCTCCGCTTCTCTCACTGTCTATGGCAGCATTTTCCTTATATCTGCATTTGCATTACTACCTATCGCCATAGCAAGTCAGTGGCTAATGGAATTAATTTTTCTCAATATTGAAGATACTCGATACGGCTCTTTATTAGCATCAATGACATTATTTTTTATACCAACTATTGTTTTAGGTATGTTATCTCCCTATTCCGTACGTTTATTAGTAAAGAACTCTAATGAAAGTGGGCAAGTTGCAGGCAAGCTTTACTTTGTTTCAACCTTAGGTAGTGCATTAGGCACTATTATTACCTCATTCTACTTAGTGCTATGGTTTGATGTGAATAGCATTATTTTTGGCTTTATTACAGCTCTTGCTAGTTTAGGAGCGCTTGCAATATTCATAAGTAAAATAAAAGAGTTTAATCAAGGGGAATAAAGTTATGACTAAAAAATTACTTTTGTTAATCTTATTTTTTGCCGTAATAAATATTTCTCACGCACAAGTTATTCATCAAGAGCGTTCACTTTATCGAAATATATTAGTTGAAGATCAGGGAGATTTACGCTGCTTAAAGTTTAATGTAAAAAGTACTAAAACCCAGCAAAGTTGTTTATTAAAAAGCAATCCAAAGCAGCTAGTCTTTAATTATACTAAATTACTAATGGCCAGTTTATTAGTTATACCACAGCCTAAGCGCATTTTAATTATTGGTTTAGGTGGCGGTACTATGTCAAATACCTTAGCGAATATTTTCCCTCAAAGCCAAATTGACAATGTAGAAATAGATCAGGCGGTAATTAAAGTCGCGCGTAACTATTTTGGCTTTTTTGAAAATGACAGTATAAAAACTTACAATCAAGATGGTCGCATCTTTATTAAGCGGGCTTTACTAAAAAAACAGCAATACGATTGGATTATTCTTGATGCTTTTAATGGTGACTATATTCCTGAACACCTAATGACAAAAGAATTCTTACAAGAAGCAAAATCACTACTGACTGATGACGGTGTACTTAGTGCTAATACTTTCTCTTTAAGTAAACTTTATGCTCATGAGTCTGCAACTTACAAAGCAGTTTTTGGAGACTTTTATCAAGTAAGTAACCAAGCCAATGCTAATCGTATTATTATTGTTAAACAACAAGGTTTGAATAAAAACTCACTTAATATAGAGAATATAAAACAGCTAAATAAAAAGTTACACCCATATGGTGTCGACATTTTATCTCTTTATGAAGGTATTAGCTTTACTGGAGAGGTGCAAAGCTGGCCTGAGAATACTCGCCTACTTACCGATCAGTTTTCCCCAGTTAACTTGCTCAACACGCAGTAGCGGTTATACTCAAACAACAAAAAAGAGCCGTTTGAACATATATTAGCCAAAAGTCTAATTGTTCAATTTTGTCGACACTTTTATAGTATCAGTTATAAAACACAACACATAAGGGCAACTCATGAGCTTCAAAGAACAACAGGTAAAAGCGAAGAATTCAGCAGAGTCATACTGGTTAGAGCAATCAGAACTTGTTTCTTGGTATAAAACACCAAAAAACATATTGTCGACAAATCAAAGTGGATGGACAGATTGGTTTGCTGATGGTGAGCTAAATAGTAGCTATTTAGCATTGGATTATCATGTTGAACAAGGTCGCGGCGAACAAATTGCGCTTATTTACGATTCGCCAGTAACAAATTCAAAGGAAACATTTACCTTTATTCAATTAACTGAATTAGTAGCAAAATTTGCTGACGTTTTACAAAAACAAAACGTTGTAAAAGGTGATCGTGTTCTTATTTATATGCCAATGATCCCTCAAGCCGTTATCGCTATGTTGGCTTGTGCTAGAATTGGTGCTGTTCATTCAGTCGTTTTTGGTGGCTTTGCTGCAAAAGAACTAGCCATCCGTATTGACGATGCAGAGCCTAAAGTTATTGTCAGCGCAAGTTGTGGTATTGAAATTTCTAAAGTGATTCCGTATAAGCCATTACTAGATGATGCTATCGAGTTATCAACTCATAAACCAAGTAGTTGTGTACTTTATCAACGTGAACAATTAACTGCCGATATGATTGACGGTCGTGATGAAGATTGGGACACATTAATGAGTACTGCTAAGGGCATTGCTGCTGTTAGTGTTAAAAGTACTGATCCTCTTTATATTTTATATACATCAGGTACGACAGGAAAACCAAAAGGTGTTGTAAGAGATAATGGTGGCCATGCGGTTGCTATGCTATACAGCATGAAAAATATTTACGGCATGAATACTGGCGATACTTTCTGGGCAGCTTCTGATGTTGGTTGGGTTGTTGGTCACTCTTTCATTGTTTATGGTCCATTAATGGCTGGTTGTAGCACTATTTTATATGAAGGAAAACCTGTAAGAACTCCAGATGCTGGCGCTTTTTGGCGAGTTTGTGAAGAATACAAAGTAAATGCTTTATTTAGTGCTCCAACAGCATTTCGTGCCGTTGCAAAAGAAGATCCTGATGCAGCATTAATGAAAGACTATGATTTGTCTAATTTAAAACGTTTGTACCTTGCAGGCGAGCGCTTAGATCCTGCGACATATCATTGGCTTAAAGAAAAAACACAGTTACCTGTTATTGACCATTGGTGGCAAACAGAAACAGGTTGGTCGATTGCTAGCACGCCTTTTGCTGATGGTAGTAGTGAAGAATTAATGCTAACCAAAGCAGGTTCAGCTGGCCTACCTGTTCCAGGCTATAATGTTGAAATTTTAGATGCTTATGGTGAAGCATTACCTGCGAACCAACAAGGTACTGTTGCAATAAAGCTACCTATGCCTCCTGGCTGTTTAATGACGGTTTATAAAGATGAAGAGCGATTTAAATCTAGCTACTTATCAACTCATCCTGGTTATTATGTGACTGGTGATGGTGGTTACTTTGATGAAGACGGTTATTTATTTATTATGGGCCGTACTGATGACGTTATTAATGTTGCTGGCCATCGATTATCAACAGGCGAAATGGAGGAATCAATATCAGGCCATAGTGCAGTTGCAGAGTGTGCTGTAATTGGTATTAATGATACCTTAAAAGGCCAAGTTCCTTTCGGTTTAGTTGTTATTAAAAACGGCATCGAAATGACTGATGAAGAGATAGCTGCTGAGTTAAAAGGTAAAGTACGTGCCGATATTGGTGCAATTGCTTCATTAAAAGATTTGATTATAGTTGAGCGCTTACCTAAGACCCGTTCTGGTAAAATATTACGTAAAACACTAAGACAAATGATTGATGGTCAAGAGATAGAAATTCCTTCTACAATTGATGATCCACAAGTTTTAGATGAATTGTCACCAAGATTAACTAATGTAAGTGGTTAGTATCAATTAATCATTGAAACAAATAAGGGGTTGGTTAACTACTGTTAACTAACCCCTTATTATTTAGAACACCAAAAAGTAGATTACGCTAAAGCTCTTATTTATTGGTTAAGCTTTCATCTGCTGTTTTACTAGAATGAGCAACTGCTTGATTAATTTCGTTCATTTCAGCTTTAGTTAAATCTCGCCATTGCCCCGGCTTTAATTGGCCTAGCTCTACGCTCATAATACGAGAGCGCTTTAGTTTTTTCACCTCATAACCTAGGTATTCACACATACGACGAATTTGTCGATTCAAACCTTGTGTCAAAATAATAGTAAAAACAAACCGACTTTTAACGCGTACAATACAAGGCTTTGTAATAGTACCTAAAATAGGTACGCCACGAGACATTCGTTCAATAAATCGTTCACTAATCGGTTTATCTACTGTGACAATATATTCTTTATCATGGGCATTTTCAGCACGCAGTATTTTATTAACAATATCGCCATCACTTGTAAGAAAAATAAGGCCTTCTGAAGGTTTATCTAGTCGACCAATAGGGAAAATACGTTCTTTATGGTTAATCGCATCAATTATATTTCCACGCACATGGCTTTCAGTTGTACAGGTAATACCAATAGGTTTGTTATAAGCAATATAGATACGATCTGATTTGTTTTTTGCACTCGCAGCAATGGCTTTACCATCAACTTTGACGACATCCCCCGGCTTAACCTTTGTTCCAAGTTCTGGTATTTCGCCATTAATGGTAACGCGATTCGCTTCAATTAATTTATCAGCGCCACGGCGTGAACAAAATCCTGATTCACTAATATATTTATTGAGGCGTTTTTCATTTGTAACATTATCAGTCATGGTCTTTATATCAGTGCATTTAATATTTTTGTTATTATACTCAAAACAAAACCTAATGTATGGATCACTATGTTAATTTTTGCTCACCGTGGTGCTAGTGGCGTAGAACCAGAAAACACCTTACGCGCTATTAAGGCTGCACTAGATGCTAATGTTGATGGAATAGAGATTGATTTACATGAAGTCGATAATAAATTATTAGTTATCCATGATCGCTGGTTACATCGCACAACATCAGGAAGTGGACAAGTATCCCAGCATAATTATGCGCACTTACGTAGCTTGGATGCCGGTCAAGGAGAAACAATTCCAACATTAGATGAGGTGCTTGCTTTAGTTGCAGGAAAGTGCACGATAAACCTTGAGTTAAAAGACGTTAGCAATATAAGTTTACTTTATTCTTATATTGATGAAGCTATTGGAACCACCAACCTAATTATTGACGATATATTGATATCTTCCTTTAATCACAGGTTACTTCATAAGATTCACCAACAAAGACCTGAGCTCGCTATTGGCGCACTGACAGCTTGTTATCCATTAGAGTATGCCTTGTTTGCTGAAAAGCTTAACGCCTACTCTGTTCACCTTGATGTAAACTTTATAAGTAAGCATTTTGTGCATGATGCTCATCAACGCGGGCTCAAAGTGTTTGTATATACCGTTGATGAACTAGCAGACATCAATACGATGAAAGCATTAGGTGTTGATGGTATTTTTTCAAACTTCCCAACGCGTACTAAAAGTCACTTAGCTCATTTAAATACACTATGTGAATAACTTACTCAATAAGCCGATATTGATTAAAGTCTTTCCCTTATTGCTTCAGCAGTTTTAAGAGTACGAACCTCTCGAAATAATTCATCCGCTTCGACATACTGTAACTTTAAGTATTTAAGCCATTGTTTTATTCGGTTCGGATAATACTTACTTTTATCACCATAAGTTTCACATTCTGTATAAGTAAGCAATAGTGCTTGCACTTCTTGCCAAGGCAGTTCAGCTGATGCTTGCTTAATTACCTGAGCTAAATTAGGCAACATCAATGCCCCTCTACCTACCATAATATCATTACAGCCCGAAACTTCTCTGCAATTTATTGCATCTTGTAGAGTAAATATCTCTCCATTTGCAATCACTGGAATACTGATATTTTGCTTTATTTTAGCTATCCAATGCCAATGAGCAGGAGGCTTATAGCCTTCTACTTTAGTTCGTGCATGAACAGTTAACTCATTAGCGCCAGCGGCTTCTATTGCTTGAGCATTTTCAATGGCGAGGCTTTTATCCTCAAAACCTAAGCGTATTTTGGCGCTAACCATCGCATCATGAGGTACAGCATTTCTTATCGCCTTAACAATTTGATAAAGATTCTCAGGATCTTTAAGCAGAACCGCACCGCCACAATTTTTATTCACCATTTTAGCTGGGCAGCCAAAGTTGATATCAATGCCATGTGAGCCTAGTTCAAGCACTTTAGCCGCATTATCAGCCATACATTGGGGATGTTGTCCAAGTAACTGCACTCGAACAGGTGTACCCGCTTCGGTAGTGCACCCATAAGCTGCTGATTCTCTTAACTCAGGACATAATCGATAGTAAGCACGATCAGAAATAACTTGATCAACAACACGCACAAATTCAGTTACGCAATGATCATAGCCTCCAATTTTGGTTAATAAATCACGCATCAGGTGATCAAGCACACCTTCCATCGGAGCCAAAATAACTCTCATTATTCTTGCTCGCTTAATTTTTGAAACATTTTAATCTCAGTTCAAACATGGTTTTATACAAACAGATATTATAGGTAGGGAAAGATAGTGCTTTGATGTATACCGCCAGCAAACCTTACTCAATTTGTATTACTATTGAATAAAATATTCGGTTAATTGGTCACGGTAAAAAAAGATATTATAACCAAGCAAGAAGGTCTGGGTAAATAAATGAATAGCCTAATTCTTGTTTAGCTTTATCACCGCTAACAATACGCGTTGAATCATCCCCCTTATCACTCACTACCGGAGATTCTAGCCCAAGTGACTTAGCAGCCTGTTGGTAATAGCAAGCCTTACTCACGTGAGTTTCACTTACCCCATTAAAAATGCCCTGTGATGATACTGACTTTATTAAGGATAATATTAAACCCACAGCATCTTGTTGATGAATTAAATTTATCGGTGCAGTTGAGTTTTTAAGGGTTTTATTAGCGCGCAAGAAGTTTCCAGGGTGTCGTTCTGGCCCAACTAAACCGGATAACCGTAAAACACTGCCTTGTTGATTAAAATTCAATACGGCTTGTTCTGCTGCATTTAATATTGGCGCCTTTTCTGCCAAATTGAGTTCTGCTAAAGCTAACGGAGTGCTTTCATCAACCGTGCCCTCTAAGCCTTGATAAATTGCAGTGCTTGATAGCAAAATAATCTTTTGTGTTACGCCTTGCTTTTCAGCGGCCTCAACAAGTTGAGCAACTTTCGTCGCATAATCAGTACGTCCCTGCCTAAATTGCGGGGTAATGGCAATAACTAAATACTGTTGTGTAAATACATCATGCTGACTAAGTTGCTTTATACATGACGGTAATAATAGTTGCTGCGCTTCTATGCCTTTGTTTTGTAATTGCTCAACATTACTTTGCTGACTGCTCGTTGCAAGTACCTTAGAACCTTGCTCTAATAAATTAGTAGCTAAAGCTTTACCAAGCCAACCACAACCAATTATGCCTACAGTTAGCGCTTTCATTTGCTTCTTTTCATCTTTCATTTGTACATTCGCCATTATCTTTATACTTTAATTGTTTTTAGGTAGAACTGCATAACTAGCGGTAAAGGTTGCTGCTACTTTTTCACCACAATACACATGCGCAACTAGGTTAATACGTGCATTTTTACCTTGTACTAAACGGTCAAAATCTCCTGAAGTATTCTCTTGCACTACTTGTCCATAAGCGAGACCTTTAATTGGCGCATGGTATTTTATGTTTGCCTCAGCTAAAACAATATCACCATTTAAGTTTTCTTCATCTTGCCGTTTTTTTTGTAAAGCAAGATAAACCCATCCCCAGCCTGTTAATGTAGCTAGTGTATAAATACTGCCTGCAAACATTGTATGGTGTAAGTTTTGATTAAATTCAGCGTCACAATGAGTCATTAACTTTTGTTCATCGTAATAACTGATTTCTAACGCCATTGCTTTACTTAATGGAATAGTATCATGCCAAATATCTTGTAATGTTTGAGCAGATTTCTTTTGATGTAATGAATGGTTAGCCAATACTTTTACCATAGTATAATGCTTAATTTCATCAAAAAGAGTATGAGAAAACTCTTCTGTTTGATAACCAAGCTGCTCATAAAAACCAATAGCGTGTTCACGCGCATTCAAGATGATTTCTTTCATTCCAAGTTGACTAGCTTTCAACTCTAAGGCGTTTATAATTTGTTTACCTAGCCCTTGTCCTTGTGCAGCTTCGCTTACTGCCATATAGCGAATTTTACCTTGATACTTATCAGCCTTTTCTAAACGACCAATAGCTAAAATATCACCTTGTTCATTAACAATCATGCGATGAATAGCTTGCTTTTCATGTTCATCTTGCTCACTTCCTAGTGGCTGGCCCCAAGGTTTTCTTAATATTTGCCAACGAAGCTGATAGTATCGTGCCAACTCATCTTTTGTTTTAGGTGAACGTAGGGTATTCATTATTTATCCTTGTCCGTTTTAGTTCATTATTTGGCGTTTCAATAATTATGCAATTATCCAAACACTTAGCACAAGGTAAATTACTGTATTTAAGTCAGCAACAAGAAAGTTTATCCGTTTGGGAGAATCAATATTTTCGCTGGTTAACGTTTACCAATGATAAAGGTGAACAAGTTATTCAAAGTGTTATGCACCGTCGTAAGCCATGGCAATTAACACTGCCTCACCAAACAGCATTATTATTACCCTTATTATTTTTTAAACCACAAAGTGTTGTAGAACTCGGTTTAGGTGGCGGTAATATTGACCGGTTTTTAGCGTATACCTGTACTGATATATCAATAAAAAGTATTGAATACAGCCCAACTGTTATCGAAGCTTTCTCTCAGTATTTTAATCCAGAAAAATCAAAAATAGAGATCATTCATAGTGATAGTCGAGACTGGTTAGCGCAGAGTCAAAATAATAAGGCCGATTGGCTCATATGTGATATTTACCAACATAAAGAAGATTTTAATGAAACGATTAAGCAATTAGAATGCTTAATCGCTAATATTGATAGTAGTGGCTGCCTTTCCATCAACTTGCCTGATGCAACTGACACAGAAGTTAATCTATGCTTAACGGTTTTACAACAGTTATCAAGTGAGCATAATGTTGTCTATTTTCACATTCCAAATTATCTCAATATCATTATTCACTTGATCCCTAAACATTGGCAAACATTTAAACTACTCAAGCGTAATAAAGATTGCTTCTTACCTCGTCGCTTATTCTTGCAATGGCGAAAATTTTGGCGTCATGGTATTGAAGTAGACAAGCAAACAATATTTAAATAGTGAGAGTAAATGTGACAGGTCCATCATTTAACAGCTGTACTTTCATATCTGCCCCAAATTCCCCCGTTGGTACTTTGAAGCCCTGCTCTCGTAATTGTTGACAGAAATACTCATATAAATTTTTGCTAAACTCAGGTTTTGCTGCACTGGTAAAGCTTGGGCGTAAACCGCTGTTTGTATCTGCTGCAAGAGTAAACTGTGATACCACTAAAATATCACCCTCAGCTTGTTTAACATTCAGGTTCATTTTGTCATTTGCATCATTAAACATCCGATACCCTGCAACTCGTTCAGCAAGACGTTTAGCTTTCGCTTCAGTATCTTCTGGTTCAACCGCTAAAAATACCAATAGCCCTTGTTCAATTTCACCAATCACTTGGTTATCAACAGTTACGCTGGCACTGCTCACACGTTGTAATAACGCTATCATTCATTTACCCCTTCAGTTTTTAATTCATGCTCTTGTAGAGACACCGTTATCAAGGCACCACCTAGAACAATAAGCCAAGAGAGGTAAACCCATAAAAATAAAATAGGTACAATTGCTAATGCACCGTAAATAGCTTGATAAGAGGGAAATGCAGTCAAATAAATCGCAAATATTTTTTTAGCCAACTCAAAAAATATTGCCGCAACTAAAGCCCCTGACAACGCATATTTAAAGGGTACTCGAGTATTAGGAACTAACATATATAAAAGTACAAAAGCAGCCAAGGATGACAATAATGGTAGCATTCTAAAAAACATATTGGCGATACCAAAACTATCTTCAACACCCGTTGAAACTAACGATAGGATATACGAGGAAATAGCAATACTCGCCCCTACAAGCAGAGGCCCTAAAGTTAATATCATCCAGTACATTGAAAAAGAAGTTATTACTCTTCTTTTCTTCGTTACTTTCCAAATATTATTAAATGTTTTATCTATAGAAGAAATCAATAATAAGGCAACTACAAAAAGAAAAGAAATAGCAACTGCTGACATTTTTGATGCATTTGACACAAAGGAAGATAAATATTGCTGTACTACATTTCCTGCTGTGGGCACAAAATTTTCATAAACAAACTGCTCAACACTATGGTGTATTTCAGCAAAAATGGGAAAAGCGGTCACAACGGAAAGTGCTACAACCATAAGCGGCACTAATGACATTAAGCTAACATAAGAAAGGTAGCCTGCAACTACCTGTAATTGCTCTTGTTTAACACGCTTTAGTAAGTAGTCCAAAAATGATAGACAATGACGCCAAGAGATTGAATGCTGTAAATCCTTTAATATACTCATACTTATTAACAATTAATCTATTTTTTAGAAGTTAATATTATATTATGATAGTTATCAAAAGTACTAATTGATTCAAATTTTTAGGAGATATAATGGCGGGTCAAGGTTCAGCTGGCAATGTAATCGCTGCAATTTGTAATATTTTTTTCCCAGGTTTAGGGCAGCTTGTACAAGGGAGAATATTACCTGCACTTATTTTTGCAATTATCTGTGTTGGAGGTTATGCCTTATGGTGGTTAGTTTTTCCGGCTATCATTGCAGGTATATGCCATCTGTTCTCAATAATTGATGCCGCTACTTATAAAGGCGGATAACTTTTCAAGCTGATTAAAACTAAAAAAGCCGCCTAATTATACATTAGGCGGCTTTTTAAATTTCGCTAGCAAATGTCTTTACGACTTAGCTGCTCTACCTTCACGTTTACGATCACTCTCTTTCAAGAATTTCTTACGTATACGAATGCTATCAGGTGTTACTTCTACTAGTTCATCATTATCAATAAACTCTAATGCTTGCTCTAGTGACATAATGATAGGCGGCGTTAATGTTTGCGCTTCATCAGTTCCTGATGAACGAACGTTAGTTAACTGCTTACCTTTAAGGGCATTTACTGTTAAATCGTTATCACGACTATGAATACCAATAACTTGTCCTTCATAGATATCAATACCGTGACCAATTAGCATGCGACCACGAGATTGTAAGTTGAAGATAGCGTTAGTTAATGCTTTACCAGTAGCATTAGCAATCATTACACCATTTAAGCGTTGACCGATTTCGCCACCTTTATGAGGACCGTATTCAAAGAATGTATGATAGATTAAACCAGAGCCTGAAGTAATGGTCATAAATTCAGTTTGGAAACCAATTAAACCACGGCTTGGCATGATAAAGTCCATACGAATACGACCTGTGCCGTCTGGTGCCATATCAGTAAGCTCAGCTTTACGAACACCCATTTTTTCCATGATTGAACCTTGATGCTGTTCTTCAACATCAATAGTTACGGTTTCATAAGGTTCTTGTAATTGACCATCAATTTCACGGATGATTACTTCTGGACGTGAAACAGCTAATTCATAACCTTCACGACGCATGTTTTCAATTAAGATACCTAAATGAAGTTCACCACGACCTGATACTTTAAATTTATCTGGATCATCAAGTTGCTCAACACGTAAAGCAACATTGTGTACTAATTCTTTTTCTAAGCGATCTTTGATGTTACGTGAAGTAACATACTTTCCTTCTTGACCACAAAATGGTGAAGTGTTTACTTGGAAAGTCATGTTGATAGTAGGCTCATCAATTGACAATGCCGGTAAGCCTTCAACTTCTGCAGGACAACAAAGCGTATCAGATATTTTTAACTCACCTAAACCAGTAATTGCGATGATGTCGCCAGCAAAGCCTTCTTCAATATCGTGACGTTCTAGGCCTAAGTAACCAAATACTTTACCTACTTTAGCGTTATGAACACCACCGCTAGCAAGTTGAATAGTAACTTGTTGGTTTGGTTTAACACTACCGCGCATAATACGACCAACACCAATAACACCTAAATATGAGCTGTAATCAAGTTGAGAAATTTGCATTTGGAACGGGCCATCTGGATCCGCTTTTGGTGCTGGAACTTCTTCAAGAATAGTTTCAAATAAAGGCGTCATATCTGAACCAGTTTCGCCTTCTTCTAACGTAGCCCAACCATTGATTGCTGAAGCATAAACAACTTTAAAGTCTAGTTGATCATCAGTTGCACCAAGGTTATCAAATAATTCAAAAACTTGATCCATAACCCAATCAGGGCGAGAACCCGGCTTATCAACCTTATTGATAACAACGATTGGTTTTAAACCTTGAGCAAAAGCTTTCTGCGTCACAAAACGTGTTTGTGGCATAGGGCCTTCTTGAGCATCAACGATAAGTAAAACACAATCTACCATTGACATAACACGCTCAACTTCACCACCAAAATCAGCATGGCCAGGAGTATCTACGATGTTAACACGGTAATCATTGTAGTTAATCGCCGTATTTTTGGCTAAGATTGTGATACCACGTTCTTTTTCGATATCATTTGAGTCCATTGTACGCTCTTCTAAACCGCCACGGGCGTCAAGAGTTCCAGATTGCTCTAATAATTTATCAACTAAAGTGGTTTTTCCGTGGTCAACGTGAGCAATAATTGCCACATTTCTTAATTTATCTAACACAGGCGTTACTCGCTGTTACTATCGTTTATGACTACTACAAGTAGCTAAACGAATAGGGCTATAATTGGGCGCGCATTATACAGCTATTTTGTGTGAAAAGAAATCAATAAGACAATTTCCTTTTATTATTCCCCCTTAAAGTAAATGTTTAACTATTACTTATGATTCAAAGTTATTTAATTACCAACGTTTATTAATGGCAATACGCACCAATCATGTGCAACAAGTGATCATATTGGTGCAACCGAACAATATTCAGCCACATAAAGACTGAAATATCAATCACTTAATATTTGGCACGATTTTAGCTATTACGATAATCATTATAAGCACGCTAAATAAACTAGCCCAACACATCACAGCATTGCGCGAGTCTTGGGAGTATATTGTTCATGACTATATTTAAAATGCCTGTTAGTATTTAATTACTTACAGATTTAACTAAAATTTAGAATTAACTTCACTGGAGAGACAAAATGTCACAAGCAGTATTCGATTTAATTGAAGAGCACGATATTAAATTTATTGATCTTCGTTTTACTGATACAAAAGGTAAAGAGCAACACATTTCAATTCCTCATCATCAAATGACTGAAGATTTTTTTGAAGAAGGTAAAATGTTTGATGGTTCTTCAATTCAAGGTTGGAAAGGTATTGATGAATCAGACATGGTTATGATGCCAGATGCATCTACTGCAGTTTTAGACCCGTTTGCAGAAACACCTACATTAAACGTTCGTTGTGACATTTTAGAGCCTAGCACAATGCAAGGTTATAGCCGTGACCCTCGCTCTGTAGCAAACCGTGCTGAGGAGTATTTACGTAGCGCCGGCATTGCTGACGATGTATTAGTTGGTCCAGAGCCAGAGTTTTTCGTATTTGATGATGTACGTTTCCACACTGATATGAGTGGTTCTTTTTATAAAATTGATGATAAAGAAGCTGCATGGAACTCAGGTACTGAGTACGAAGAAGGCAACACAGGGCATCGTCCAGGTGTTAAAGGTGGTTACTTCCCAACTGCACCAGTTGATTCATCACAAGATTTACGTTCTGCTATGTGTTTAGTAATGGAAGATATGGGCTTAGTTGTTGAAGCACATCACCATGAAGTTGCTACTTGTGGACAAAACGAAATTGCTTGTCGTTTTAACACACTAGTTAAGAAAGCAGATGAAGTTCAAATTTACAAATATGTTGTTCATAACGTAGCACATGCATACGGTAAAACTGCAACCTTTATGCCTAAGCCAATTGTTGGTGATAACGGTACAGGTATGCACGTTCATATGTCCCTTGCTAAAGATGGCGTTAACTTATTTGCTGGTGACAAGTACGGCGGTTTATCTGAAACAGCTCTTTACTACATTGGTGGTATCATCAAGCATGCTAAAGCGTTAAATGCCTTCACTAACCCATCAACTAACTCTTACAAGCGTTTAGTTCCACACTTTGAAGCACCAGTTATGCTTGCTTACTCAGCACGTAACCGTTCTGCATCTATTCGTATCCCATTAGTACCATCTCCTAAAGCTATGCGTATTGAAGCTCGTTTCCCAGATCCAGCTGCAAACCCATACTTAGCATTCAGTGCATTATTAATGGCCGGTATTGACGGTATTAAAAATAAAATTCACCCTGGTGATGCTATGGATAAGGATTTATACGACTTACCTGCTGAAGAAGCTGCATCTATTCCTCAAGTTGCTACATCACTTGAAGACGCACTTCAAAGCTTAGAAGCTGATTATGAGTTCTTAACAGCTGGTGGCGTTATGG
>CAXIBS010000016.1:0-36403 GCA_964022585.1 uncultured Colwellia sp. | reverse complement strand
GTTATCAACGGCAGTAAATTCACCAAATTTTTTAGTTACGTTTTTTATTTGAATAAAAGGTTTAGCGCCGTCTTGTTTCCAAAGGGGCATTATTGTTTCTTGTGTCATTCGAGATTCCTAGGGATATTTTTGACAGGATTTAGAGTTATTATTATTCGTTGTTTTCTAAAATATAAGGGCAAGTTAATGCCCTTATATTTACCAGTAAAAACTATCTACCTGTTTTAATTTGAGTCCATGCACGTGTTAATTTACGATCAAAACGTGATGTATGCGCTAGCTGAGAAAATAGCTTTTCTTTTGTTTCGCCAACAGGGTAAATACCAACATTAGTTTTAATGTCTTCGTTAACAAACTTAGCAGCTGCTTCGTTAGCTACGGCGTAGTAAACGTAGTTAGAAATACCTGCGCCAGTTTCAGCTTTTAATATGTAGTTAATAAAGGCATAAGCTTCTTCTTTATGAGGGGCGTCAGCAGGGATTGCCATCATATCAAACCAAGCAATAGTACCTTCTTTAGGGATTAGGTACTCAATGTTAATACCTTGTCCAGCTTCGTCTGCACGACTACCTGCTTGTAACATATCGCCGTTATAACCTAATGCAACACAAATATCTCCATTAGCTAAATCTGCAATAATTCGGCTTGAATCAAAGTATTTGTAGTGAGGACGAGCCTTTTTAACCATGGCTTTTGTTGCTTTAAGATCTTTACTTTCTTCTGAGTTAGGATCTAAACCTGAATAGTTCATTGCAATAGCCATTACTTCAGCAGGTGAATCTAATATACCAATACCGCAATCAGCAAGTTTTGCAGCTACCTCAGGTTTGAAAATTAGATCTAAACTATTAAATTTAACATCGCCTAAACGTGCTTTAACCATATCTGAGTTGACACCTAATCCAATGGTTCCCCATGTGTAAGGAACACTGTGCTTATTACCTGGATCATGAAGCGCCATTTTGCCAGCCATCGCTTTATCAATGTTGTTGTAGTTTGATAAGTTAGCTGGATCAATTTGGGCATAAATTCCAGCTTTAGCTTGTCGCTCTAAAAATGAACCTGTAGGTACAACTACATCGTAACCTGAGCCACCAGCCATCAATTTTGCTTCTAGAATTTCATTCGAATCATATACATCGTAATTAACTTTGATACCGGTTTCTTTTTCGAATTGTTTAATTGCCGCTGGATCGATATAATCAGACCAGTTATAAACGTTAACAACTTTATCTGATGCAGTTGCTGCCATTGAAATAAGCATTGATGTTAGTAATAATACACTCTTCTTTTTCATAGTTTATACCCTATTTTTATGTTTGTTATTTACTTAGTAAAGCTATCTTAAAATGTAAAAAATGTTATTTTTGTTCGATATAATCTTCATTCGGTGCTTATAAAAGCATACTCAAGTAAATAAATCAATCCTAATTTGAATAATTAAAGTCTATAGTTTGTACAGTTTTAAATTAATAGACTAACGGCTAATAGCTTTTGTTTCTAAATAGTCTTCAAAACCATATTTACCCCACTCTCGTCCATTTCCTGACTGCTTATAGCCGCCAAATGGTGATGAATAATAATGCGAAGCCCAGTTAATCCTTACCATTCCCGCTCGCATTTGTTTTGCAACACGGGTTGCTTTGCTGTCATCAGTAGTATTGATATAGGCAGCTAAACCATAAGGAGAATCGTTAGCTATGGTTATAGCTTCTTGTTCATCTTTGAAAGGAATGATGACAAGTACGGGGCCAAATACCTCTTCTTGAGCTATGTTCATTTTATTGCACACGTTAGAAAAGATAGTTGGTTTGGTGAAGAAGCCTGTTTCAAAGCCTTCTGGTTTACCAAGCCCACCAGCAGATAAAGTGACACCAGAGTCGATGGCTTCTTTGATCATACCTTGTACTTTATTATAGTGAGCTTGGCTTACTAATGGTCCAATGTGATCGCCTGACTTATTAGCAGGGCCAATCTGTACTCCATTAGCAATGCGTGTGGCTATGCTTACAGCATCATTGTAAACAGACTCTTGTACTAGCATGCGTGTGGGTGCATTACAGGATTGACCGGTATTTTCCATGCAGCCTATTACACCTTTAGTCACAACGGCCTCTAAATCTACATCATCAAATATAATGTTAGGTGATTTTCCGCCTAGCTCTAGTGCTACACGTTTTACAGTATCCGCTGCAGATTTAGAGATTAATGCGCCTGCACGTGTTGAGCCAGTAAAAGAGACCATATCAATATCTGGGTGAGAAGATATTGCAGAGCCAACACCTATTCCATCACCGTTAACTAAATTGAATACACCTGCTGGGTAACCTGCATCGTCAATAATCTTAGCAAAAACATGTGCAGATAAAGGGGCAATTTCACTCGGTTTTAAAACAACGGTACAGCCTGTTGCTAGGGCGGGAGCAACCTTACAAACTATTTGATTAATCGGCCAATTCCATGGCGTTATAAAACCACATACACCAATAGGCTCATGGCTTATGGTTGCGTTTGCTGATTTATGCTCAAACTCATAATCTTTTAAAGCATCTATTGCCGTTTGAATATGGCCTCGACCACAATCTGCTTGTGCAGCGGTGGCAAAATCAATGGGAGCTCCCATTTCTTGAGAAATAGCTTGTGCCATTTCATCATAACGATTCATATAAGCACTGAGTAACTTCTCTAATAAGGCTATACGCTCTTCTTTTGAGCTAAGGCTAAACTGATCAAAAGCATTTCTAGCAGCAACAACTGCTTTATCTACATCAATGTTAGATCCGAGAGAAATAACACCAATTTGCTCTTCAGTTGATGGGTTTTCAACTGCGAGTTCTTTCGGAGTTTCTGGTGATGTCCACTGACCATTGATATAAAATTGGCGTAAATCTATCATAAACACATTGCCTTACTTTTTATTTTAAATGTTTTTAGTGTTAGATAAAATAAACAAAAACTTATTTTAATGCAATAAATTTTACTTTTTGTTGTGAATAATACATCAAAACTGTGTTTTTCATAGGTTAGGGGGAAGGGCGTAAATACTATTGCAACTACTTTGTTCTCGTATCAGAAGTAATAAGTTTTTTGAGTACAGAACTGTTAACGCTAAAAGAATAAGGAAAGCTTGAGTTATGGTGTAATGTGAAATACGCAAGAATAAAGGGAGCTATACTAAAAAATTTAGTGGATCGCCAATTGCTCCTGCAGGCATAGATTTTAACGAGGCGATAAATAAATAAAACAATTCAGATTGAGAGCTGACATCCAGTTTGCTGTAAATGTTTTTGCGGTGGTGTTTAATGGTTTCAAGACTATTGTTTAATTTTTCAGCGACATACTTGATTGAATACCCATGTAATATTAGATGTAAAATTTCTCCTTCTCTTGGCGTTAATATCGAACTACCAAATTTAGCTAATGCATTACCTAATTGATATTCAAGATTGGGAGTCTCTGGTTGTGATAAGTTTTTTCGCCACTCACTCAATGAACTTTTAATAAGAGGAAAAACAGTATTTAATTGCTTGATATTACTTGCTGTAAAAGGTTCTTCATTTGTATGTCTAACTAAAGAAATAATAATAATACTGCTATCAGCGAATTGAAATAGCATACAAGCCTCATCTGAAAACCCCTGTCTTTTATAAAATAAAAGGTAGTATTCAGAGTCTTCGAACCCTTCAGGTGAAACACTGTTAAAGCTAAAAGCACCTTCTGCTTTTTCATCAATTGCAGCGCGGTAAAAAGGATCCAACAGATAAGCACCGCTGTCATATGGATCTATTTGAAAGGTAGGGTTTTCATTGGCGAGTAGCCTATGGTGGGTTGTTTGTGGTGGTTGATGGGCAGGAAAAATGGTAATTAAAGCACTACTACCACAAACAAGTTGTTCTATGCCTTTGAGTAACTCAGCAATAGCTATCGAGCTAAAATTCTTTTCAATAACAGAAGCAAGTGTTTTATACCACTGCATTGAATTACTCATTTCACTCATAAGGCTTATATCTTCTTAATTGACTAGTCTGGTTATTTCATAAAATGCTCATCCCCCTTTTAGGGGATAAACAGGTGCAGGTGAAACTGCAATACTTCTGTCAAATACTAACAACAGTAGGAGCACATTCCTATAATGAGAAGTTAAAAAATTTAAACGACTGCAAAAACCTTATTAAAGTCAGTGCCATAGTTACGCTTTAATGTTGAACGACCCGAAAAACTAGGAATATAAAAATGTTTAATAACGAATACTTAAAAGATTTCTCAAACACTTTTGCAAATATCTTTACCTATATGGGATTACCGCTTAGTCGAGATTTATCGGATTCAGTTGATGCGGTAGTAATGGGGGTTCCGTATGATTTAGCTACAACGGGTCGTTCAGGTTCTCGGTATGGGCCTAATGGAATAAGACAAGCATCATCACAATTACGCTGGGAAGAAAAACGTTGGCCATGGACTTTTTGTTTAGCTGAAAAATTGAATGTTATCGATTATGGGGATTTACATTTTAATATTGGTAACAATGAAAGCATGATGGAAGCCGTTGAAAGTGAAGCCTATAAAATATTTTCAGCCAATAAAATATTACTGACTTTTGGCGGTGATCATTTTATCACCCTCCCTTTATTACGAGCAGCGCATAAACACCATGGCAAACTTGCATTGGTTCATTTTGATGCGCATACCGATAATGATTATGGCGAACTCACATTTGATCACGGCACAATGTTTCATCATGCCCCCCGTGAAGGCTTAATTGATAGCGACAAAACAATTCAGATAGGGATTAGAACCGCGTATAACTACAGCAATCATCCTTTTAAAGTGATTAATGCTGAACAGGCAAATAATCAAAGTGTGGATGAAATAGTTGAAACAATTCGAAAAACGGTAGGTGATACACCAGTATATTTAAGTTTTGATATTGACTGCTTAGACCCTGCATTTGCCCCTGGAACGGGTACACCAGTTTCAGGCGGGTTATCAAGTAACCGCGTATTACAGATTATTCGAGCTTTATCTGATTTAAATATTGTAGCGATGGATTTGATGGAAGTTGCTCCTGCCTATGATAACGCTGAAATAACGTCTTTAGCTGGGGCAACTATTGCATTAGAAATGCTTCATATAGTAGCGAATAAGAAGTAGCGTTAAATCATTAAGCATCTTTAAGTGGGCGGCTATATTACTGAGTTTTATGCTGCTGACTGATTCTTGTATAGTAATGTTATAGCCAATTGCTTGTATCAACTTTATAAGCAATTGGCTAATGATAATGATTTGAAGTTCAGTCAATTTTAAAGATAATTGTAGTGACTTTGAAATGAATTAAAGATCTATAGCTCAAATACTTGAGAGAAAACATCTCTTAATAACTCCACCTTTTTATTCTCTCTAGGTATTTTTTTGCTCACTAAAGAGAGCCTAAATTGATAAAAGTGACTACTAGGTTTTATTATTCTAATTTCGCCACGATTTAACTCTGCTTGAATAAAACTTTGTTGCATATAACCTATATAGCAACCAGATAAAATCATCGCCTTTCGCGTATCAAATTGATAAGACTTTGCTGCTAGGTTGAGTTTTTCTAATTGTTGCTTTCCGGCTAAATCTATATTGATGCCTGGATGTATAGCAGCAACTTCACCTAATTTCTCTTCTGATATATCCGTATCAACCTGATTAAAAAATGGATGTTGTTGGCCACAACATAAATAAATCGATTCACTAAAAAGCGGTTGATACTGTAAGCCCTCTATTTGTTGATAGCTGGGAAATAAACCTATATGGGCTTTATCTTTCAGTAATGATTTTTCTATATTAGAAATAGAATCGCCGTCTAATACAATATGAAGGTTAGGGGATGCTTCATTAATTTTTTTAATCACTTGTGCCATTTTGTGTTGTTTACTCTCATCAAGTTGATCGGCACATAAAATAATTAATTCACCACTTAACTCACTTCCTAAACTGTCAATTAATAGAGAAAAATCATCCATTGTTGCAAATAACTCAAGTACTGCTTGGTAAACTGCTTGGCCATCTTCTGTAAGAGAAAACCCGCCACGGCCACGTAAACATAGCTTCAACTTCATGCGTGTTTCTAAATTAGACATATGCACACTAACCGTTGAGCGTGTTATCCCTAATGCATTTGCGGCGGATGAAAAACCACCATGTTCAACAACTGATATAAAAATCCTCAGTAGTCGTAAATCGTACTCACTGACAGGTTTAGGAATAATAGAATGCTTGTACATGTTTTGTTTACTTCAAACTAAAGGTTTATTGTTTTGTATTTAACCTTAATTAAAACTGGGTTTCAATAGCCTAATTGTTTATTAAACCACTAGTGAGATAAAACCATGACTGAAGTTACTTGTAATTTAGAAGGTGCAGGCATTAAAGATAGCCAGCTTGTAAAACCATTTTCATATATTAATGGCAGCTGGCATAGCAGCGAAACCCACTTTCCTGTAACGAATCCAGCAAATGGTGAAGTTGTTGTTAACATGAGTAACGCTGATGTTGCTGAAACTGAATTGGCAGTAGCTGCTGCTAAAGGCGCATTAAAAATGTGGTCAGCTAAGTCGGCAAATGAACGTGCAACCTTATTACGTAACTGGTTTAACTTGGTCATGGAAAATCAAGATGATTTAGGACGCATATTAACGCTAGAACAAGGTAAACCTTTAGCAGAAGCAAAAGGTGAGATTGCTTACGGTGCAGCATTTTTAGAATGGTTCGCAGAAGAAGGTAAGCGTGTGTATGGTGACACAATTCCAGCACTTGCTAACGATAAAAAAATCGTCGTTATTAAGCAGCCAGTTGGTGTAGTTGCTTCAATTACCCCATGGAACTTCCCTAATGCAATGATTGCACGCAAGGCAGCAGCGGCATTAGCAGCAGGTTGTACTTTTGTTGTTAGACCTTCTGAATCAACTCCGTTGTCAGCGTTAGCTATGGCTGAACTAGCTGAAAGAGCAGGAATTCCAGCAGGCGTATTTAACGTTGTTGTAGGTAGTAATTCTAGAGGTATGGGACAAGTGTTAACTCAACATCCTGACGTTGCAAAATTCACCTTCACAGGTTCAACAGGTGTTGGCAAACTTTTATTAACACAATGTTCAACAACAGTGAAAAAAGTATCTATGGAATTAGGTGGTAATGCACCATTTATTGTTTTCAACGATGCAGATATAGATGCCGCAGTTCAAGGCGCTGTTATTTCTAAATATCGCAATGCAGGGCAAACATGTGTTTGTACAAACCGTATTCTTGTTCAACAAGGTGTATTAGAAGAATTTACTGAGAAATTTATCAAAGCGGTAAATGAATTATCACTAGGCGATGGTTTAGCTGCAGGTGTAGATCTTGGTCCTATGATTTCAGATAAAGCAGTTTCTGATGTTGAAAAACTTGTTGGTGACTCTGTTGCTGCGGGTGCAGCAATCGCTTCTGGTGGACAACGTGATGAAGCAGGGGAATGTTTCTATCAGCCAACAATTCTTACAGGCGTTACTAATGATATGCCAATTGCCGCTAATGAAATCTTTGGTCCTGTATCACCAATTATTGCATTTGAAACAGAGCAAGAAGCAATTGAACTAGCAAATGATACAGAATATGGCTTAGCTGCATATTTTTATTCTCGTGACATTGGCACTGTTTGGCGTGTAGCTGAAGGCCTTGAGTTTGGCATGGTTGGTATCAACGAAGGTATTATCTCAAATGCAGCAGCACCATTTGGCGGTGTGAAACAGTCAGGTAATGGTAGAGAAGGTTCAAAATACGGTTTAGACGATTATCTAGAAATCAAATACCTATGTATGGGTGGTTTAGATAAATAATTTCGTTTAGAAATATTTATAGTAATTGGGAGAAAATAAAAATAATTATTCTCCTAATTACATAATTCAACAATAGCAATAATAGAATATAGAGATATTACAATGACAACATCAAATCAAGAATTACAAGCCCGTAAAGCTAATGTTATCGCTCGCGGTCAAGGCAATATGTACCAAGCTTATGTTGAGCGTGCAGAAAACTCAGAAATATGGGATGTAGAAGGCAATCGCTATATTGATTTTGGTGCTGGCATTGCAGTGTGTAATACAGGCCATAGTCATCCAAAAGTTGTGGCTGCGGTAAAAGAACAGTTAGATAAATTTAGCCATACTTGTGTAATGGTGAATCCATACGAAGTGGCAGTTGAGTTAGCTGAAAAGCTAATTGAAATTGCGCCGGGGGATTCTGAGAAAAAAGCTATTTTTGTTTCAACGGGTGCTGAAGCCGTTGAGAACTGTGTGAAAATTGCACGTGCTCATACCGGACGTCGTGGTGTTATTGCCTTTAATGGTGGTTTTCATGGACGTACTAACTTAACAATGGCACTAACGGGTAAAATTACACCTTATAAAAATTTATTTGGTCCATTCCCTGGTGATATTTTCCATGCCCCTTATCCAATTGATTGTCATGATATTACGGTTAAACAATCATTAAAAGCGCTTGAGAACTTATTCAAAGTAGATATTGCACCAAGTGATGTTGCTGCCATTATTGTTGAACCAGTACAAGGTGAAGGTGGTTTTTATGCTGCCCCTACTGAATTTTTACAAGCACTACGTAAGCTTTGTGATGAACACGGCATCATGCTGATAGCAGATGAAATTCAAACAGGTTTTGGCCGTACAGGTAAAATGTTTGCATTTGAATATTCAGGTGTAGAAGCTGATCTAATGACCATGGCAAAAGGTATTGCGGGCGGTTTCCCTATTGCTGCTGTAGTAGGAAAAAGTGAAGTAATGGATGCGCCGCTACCGGGTGGTTTAGGCGGTACTTATGGCGGATCACCTGTCGCTTGTGCAGCTGCATTAGCCGTTTTAGATATTATTAAAGAAGAAAACCTTATAGAACGTTCACTACATATTGGTGAGCAATTTAATCAACGTTTAAATCAGTTAAAAGAAGAATTCCCACAACTGATTCTAGATGTGCGTAATCAAGGTTCAATGATCGCAATGGAGTTAATCCAAAATGGCGATTCAGAACAGCCAAATACAGAATTAACACAAGCACTTATCGCGAATGCAGCACAAAATGGTTTGGTGTTACTGGCTTGTGGTTTTTACGGTAATGTAATTCGTTTTCTTCCTCCATTAACGATGACCGATGAAATACTAACAGAAGGTTTAGATGCGTTTGAAAACATGTTTAAACAACTTGCAGGTTAGTACGCAATATTAAAATGGCGCTAAACAGCTCACTTTACCCAAGTGAATAACTTACAATAATAATTAAAGGTTACGTTATGAAAACAGAATTTCAACAAAAAAATACCGCACATCACTTTCAACCATTTAGTGATAATAAAGAGCTTGCTGAAACAGGTATTAAACTAATATCTAAAGCAGAAGGTGTTTATATTTATGAAGATAATGGCAAAAAATACCTCGATGGTATGGCTGGTTTATGGTGTGTAAACCTTGGTTATGGCCGAAAAGAACTTATTGAAGCGGCTAGTCAACAAATGACAGAGTTGCCGTATTATAATTTGTTCTTTAAAACAACTACAGCACCTGCAACTAACTTGGCTGCAAAAATAGCTTCTCTTGCACCTGCTCATATGAATAAAGTATTTTTCACTGGATCGGGTTCAGACGCCAATGACACCAACTTTAGAATGGTTCGTCGCTACTGGGATTTAAAAGGTAAACCAACAAAGAAAACTTTTATCAGCCGTACTAATGCTTATCATGGCTCAACGGTAGCGGCAGCAAGCCTTGGTGGCATGGGCTACATGCATGAACAAGGTGATTTACCTATTGATGGTGTTGTACATGTTGATCAACCTTATTGGTTTGCTGAGGGTGGTGACTTATCAAAAGATGATTTTGGACTTAAAGCTGCTCAGTCGCTAGAGAAGAAAATTTTAGAAGTTGGGGAAGATAATATTGCAGCCTTTATTGCTGAACCTTTCCAAGGTGCTGGCGGTGTTATTACTCCTCCAGATAGCTATTGGCCTGAAATTAAAAAGATTCTTGCTAAGTACGATATATTATTCATTTTAGATGAAGTTATTTCAGGCTTTGGCCGCACAGGCGAATGGTTTGCAAGCGAATATTTTGACTTAAAACCAGATTTAATCACCATTGCAAAAGGTATGTCTTCAGGTTACTTACCAATTGGTGGTGTTATTGTTTCAGATAAAGTTGCGGATGTAGTCATTGGAGAAGGTGCAGACTTTAACCATGGCTATACTTATTCTGGTCATCCTGTAGCGGCAGCTGTAGCGTTGAAAAATATTGAAATACTTGAGTCAGAAGGTGTTGTTGAAAACGTTAAAAATGAAATTTCACCTTACTTACAACAACGTTGGCAAGAGCTTGCGTCTCACCCCATTGTAGGTGAAGCACGTGGTTTAGGTATGGTTGCTTCAATTGAACTTGTTAAAGATAAAGCAACAAAAGAGCGTTTAGCACCTAATGCTGCTGGCGGTAATGTTTGTCGTGATTATTCAATGGAAAATGGCTTAATTATGCGCTCATGTGGCGATATCATGGTTATCTCACCACCGTTAGTGATTACTAAAGCTGAAATTGATGAGCTAATTGAGAAAGCTAAAAAGACACTAGACGATACTGCTAGGTTCTATAACCTTATCTAACGTTATTTTGACCTTTGTCTTAAAAAGCCACTACTGATAAGTAGTGGCTTTTGTGTTTATGGCTGTTTAAATAATAGCTTTAGCTAGGGAGTTCTTCTTTATAAATGCATCTTAAACTATGTTTTATTTACTGTTATATATAAATTATATTAAAAATATAATATCAATATATTATATTTATTCTTGTTTTGTGGATAGAGTTAGCACTAAGTAAAAAATCACAATAAAACGAGTGATTTACTAACACTTTTGACAGTTAACGACATCGTATTAAACCAAATATGATAAGAGGTGATAAAATGAATATATCAGCAATAAAACTAAATAATGAAGTTACGCCACAAGGCTTTTCTATCTCGCCATTTACAATAAATCCACGTTTACAAGTGATAAAACTATCGTCTGAAACAGTAAAAGGATTTATTGAACAGGCGTTGCCATTAGGAGTGCAGGCAATTGAGTATAAGCCTTTTTTACGTTTTCATGTTGCCAGTATTCTTAATCAACTTACTAATGATACATTAGGTAGTTTATTGCTAAGCATTATTAAAAATAGAGATACTGGGGCGTTTATGTTGCAGTGTGAGCCGGTCACTGCTGAGTTTGATCAACTTGAGTTTAATATTTTGTTATCGACTGCGGTATCTCATTTAATTGGTGTACCTAATTTAGATGCTATGTACGGCAAATTTTATGCGCGCTTTAGTGTAAAAAATGAAGATAATAGTGATAGTTACTTACGTCAGGCTCATCGCCGTATGGAGTTACACAATGATGGTACCTATGTAAAAGAGCGCACTGACTGGGTTATTATGCAAAAAATAGCGGAAGAGAATATGGAAGGTGGCGATTCTTTATTATTACACGTAGATGAATGGCAAGATTTAGAAAAATTCTATAATCACCCGTTGGCAAAAGAAGACATTCAGTGGACTTCGCCAGCGAGTAAGAATGTTACCTATAAAATAGAGCACCCAGTATTTTTTGAAGAAGACGATAAAGGGCGACCTAAAATGCTATTTATTGACCAGTTTGCTGAGCCTTTGAATATGCGCCAAGGACAATATTTATATGAAATGGGTACATCATTAGAGGCAGAAAAAAATACGTTTAATGTCCGTGTTCCTGTTGGCAGTATGCTAGTGGTAAATAATCACGCTTGGTTACATGGACGTGATAAATTTGTTTCCGATAAAGGGCTTTATCGTGAATTACTTCGTCAACGCGGTGCTTATTGCGAAAACGCAAAACTAAAACAGTAAAGGTATTTATATGATCTATGACTACATAATCATCGGTGGTGGTATTGTGGGTGTATCAACTGCTTGGCAATTGCAACAACGGTTTCCAGATAAAAAAATATTGCTACTGGAAAAAGAAAGTGAATTTGCAACTCATCAAACAGGGCATAATAGTGGCGTTATTCATGCGGGTGTTTATTATGAGCCAGGAAGTTTAAAAGCTAAGTTTTGTAGGGAAGGTGTGAACGCAACGATTAACTTTTGTAAGCAACATAATATTCCATTTAACCAATGTGGTAAGTTGTTAGTTGCTACCAATGAATTGGAAGTAAAGCGTATGGAGGCGCTTTATCAGCGTTGTAAAAAGAATAATATTGAAGTGGAATTATTAGATAAGCAGCAACTTAAAACTCAAGAGCCAAATATTACTGGTCTTGGTGCTATTTTGGTGAGATCGACAGGTATCGTCGACTATCAATTAATTACCATTAAAATGGCACAAGAATTTCAATCTTTGGGCGGTGAATACAGGCTAAATACCAAAGTAACTCAGTTAAAGGAAACCGCAGAAGAAATTTTTGTGAGTACCAATGCAGGTGAATTTTCTAGTCGCTATTTAATTACGTGTTCAGGTTTAATGGCTGACCGCGTAGTTAAAATGTTAGATATTAAAGTTGATTTTCAAATTGTGCCATTTCGTGGTGAGTATTATCAGTTACCCGTGAATAAAAATGCCATTGTAAATCACTTAATTTACCCAATACCTGATCCAAACTTGCCATTTTTAGGTGTTCACTTAACCCGCATGATTGACGGCAGTGTTACAGTTGGCCCTAATGCAGTATTAGGATTTAAACGTGAAGGCTATGGCAAAGTTAATATTAACCTACGTGATATTAGAGAAATGGTGCTGTTTGCTGGATTTTGGAAAGTGCTGTGGAACAACTTAAGCTCTGGTATTACTGAGTTTAAGAATTCACTTTTTAAAAGTGGTTATTTATTCTTGGTTCGAAAATATTGCCCGTCGATAGAGTTATCAGATCTTAAGTCATACCCTGCGGGAATTCGCGCACAAGCAGTGATGAATGATGGTAGCTTAGTACATGATTTTTTGTTTGCTAATAGTAAGCGAACCATCAATGTGTGTAATGCGCCATCGCCAGCGGCTACTTCAGCAATACCAATTGGTGCTTATATTGTTGAAAAAGTAAACGAACACTTTTGATCTTTATAAGTAAATATAAGCTCAACTCACGTGCAAGTTGAGCTTATTAATTTATTATTCAACTTGTTATAACAGCTTGAATTTGAACAATCGTGCTTAAATATCAGAACGTAACTAAATCTAATTTGCACGTACTATAATCATTTCTTTATTTGTAAAAAGATAACGGCACTAGGTGAATACAAAATTTAACTTAGCTTTGTTTAACCAATAACATTGCCGTTTCTTGCTCCGCATGAACAAAAGACTTTATGTTAAGTTCTGATAGTACTTTCTTTTCGGCCAGAGTATTCACTTTAACTACTAAGTTAGCTTCAGGGTAATAATCTAGCACAGACTTACAAATTATCTGTTTATTTTTTAATGTGTTAACCGTGATAATCACACTCCTTGTTTGCTCTACATTTAAAGACTCTAAAACAGGAAGTTTATCTAAATGTCCAAAGTAAGCATTAAAACCTTGTTCCCTTGCAAGTAGCACATGGGTTAAGTTATCAGAAATAATAAAGAACTTTACCTCACTTTTTGTCAGCTCTTTAGCGACAATTCTCCCTAAGGTATCAAAACCACAAACTATGGTATGTTTACTGGTGTTTATAGAGTCTATTTTATCGGATTCAAAGTATTCAACTACAAAAGTAGCGGCTAGTTTATAAATATTATTCACCATAAATGGCGTCAAGATCATAGATAGCACGGTGATGAGAATAAGAAAACGTCCTAAATCTTCAGTAATAATATCTTGCTTAACTGCCATAGCAAAAATTGCAAAAGAAAACTCCCCAACTTGGCATAATGCGACAGCAGATTTAATCGAATTGCTTTTATTTGATTGTTTTCGTATTAACACATAAATAACGATGGCTTTTATCATCATTACAAGTGTCAAGGCACCTAACACCCAATGTAAATTACTGACAAAATATATAAAATCAATCTTTGTTCCTATAGAAAAGAAAAAAGCTCCTAGCAATAAGTCTTTGTAGGATGAAATATCAGATTCAACTTTTAAATGAAACTTGGTTTCTGCAATAATCATACCTGCTATAAAGGCACCTAAAGAATAAGTAAAACCCATTGTATGGGCGACTAAAGAAGCTCCTAAGACAATGGTAAAAACAGAACTTAAAAATAACTCTTCCATGTGTGCATTAGACGAAAAGTGCAACAGCCAAGTAATAATTTTTTTACCTAAAGTGAACATAAAGAGAATAATACCACTGGCATATAATATGGTTTTTAGTAATACATCAGTCATTGATAGTTCATTATTTGCAAGGAAACTCATCAATAATAAAATAGGAATAACAGCCAAATCTTGAAAAACTAAAATAGCGACAGATCTTTCTCCGTATGGGGTAACAATATCCTTTGATTTTTTTAAATAAGGTAAAACGATAGCAGTTGAAGATAAACTAAAGGAGAGCGCAACAACTATGGATGAAATTGCCCCTAAATTAACAATATAGAAAGCAATCAGAAAAATAATAATTGAACTAAAAGCCACTTGTAAAAAGCCATTAATAAATATTAATTTTTTCATTTTGTCTAACTTAGCAAACGACATTTCTAAGCCAATAGTAAACATCAGAAAAACGATACCGAACTCACCAATAAGATCTAACGAGTGCAAGTTTTCACTACCGTTAAAGTCAAAAGTATTACTGACAACAGTGCCCGTTATAATATAGCCGATAATATGTGAGATAGAGAACTTAGTTAAGACTATATTTATTATACTGGCCAACGCTAATGACAAAGCGATAATTACAAGTATGGAATCCATTAAGTACTCCTTTATATTTGAAAAATAAGTGTTTTCACATATATAAGCACTTTACAGACCAGTTATATATTTTAATGCAAAAATTATAATTAATTTCCTCCCTATGAAAATAAAATAGATTGGTATTTAAGTGTTACATAAGCAGATAGGTGGGCAGCAGCTAGATAAAAAGAAATTAATGTAATCCTATATGAGCAGGTTTATTTTTTAACTGACATCACTTTTAGTTTAAGTTGAAGCTTTTATGCTCTAAATTATGGCAGAACGTTAAAAAAAGCACCTTTATGGTGCAATGCTTTTGTCTGTTATAGATTACATCTGCTAATAGTCGTAGCACCATTAGAACGGACATACGGAGGCCTCAAAAGAATACTAAATGCAACTACACTTAAACTATGTCTATATATTACTCATAATAAACTTATCAATGGCTTTTAGAGTTTTCATACGATTACTACCATTACTTAAATAATGGTCACCTTTTTTCAGCTCTAAAAACTTCACTTGTTTATTTGCCTTTTTCAATTTTTGGTACATATTCTCAGACTGGCTAACAGGCACAACTTCGTCATGCTCACCGTGTATTAATAGAATTGGAATTTGTACTTCATTCACATGTGATATTGGTGATATCTCGTCTAAATAATTTTCCGTAGTGGAGCCATTTACAATACTGTCTTGCCAATAAGATAGCACCCAATGATCTGTTCCATAATCGTATTTTTCATCTTTTAACATACGAGCAACATCTGAAACGCCATTAATTGAGACCGCACATTTATATAGTTCAGGTGTAAAAGCGGCTCCTGCTAATGCTGCATATCCACCATAACTTGCACCTACTATGCAGACCTTATTAGCATCGACATAACCAGACATAACTAAAGTCTTAACCGCATCGGTCAGGTCATGCTGCATCTTTCGACCCCATTCTCCTCGTCCTTTTAAGATAAAGTTGGAACCAAATCCTTTTGAACCACGAAATTGTGGCTGAATAACCAAAAAACCGCGACTAGCAAAGTATTGAGCTTTCCAATTAAACGCTATTTTATCGTAAGATTCTGGGCCGCCATGTGGCATTACAATAGCGGGCAATGATTGCAATTTAGCATTAGGTAGGGTTAACAAAAGTGGAATTTTAAGTCCGTCTCTAGCTTTAAATTGGGTTTCATATATTTGGTGAACTTGTTCAGGAGCAATCTTAGATCTTTGACTGGCTAGAGCTGTAAGCTTATTATCTTCATAAAGTAAATAATCACCTTTTTTATTGTCACCTTCTATCAAAAAAATCATTTTGCTCCAATCAGAAGTATGATCCACCAACCTTACGCTGTTATTTGGCATAGACTGAATCAGAGAGTTTACCTGGTTGTGAATGTTTTGATTAAAAAGCTCATAACTAGGCTTAAAGCCAGAGTATCTTACCCCATAGACTACTCGGTTAATATCGCTCAAAACTGCTTCAACACTTTTGTTTGGGTGGCTAAATATGGAAGCGCTTATTTTCCCGTCTTTTAATCTCATAGTGTAATAAGCCCAATGACCAGTATCTGAGTTTTGGTCTAACATGATCAAATAATTAAAATCTGCAGTTACCCCAACAAATGACTTTGTACGATAACGAGTTTTTTCACTAAAAATCTCCTGCCACTCACCATTTACTTGGGCTTCAACTCTATGTAAGTCGTGTTTATTATTATATATTTCACGTGCTAACACTTGATCTTTATCATTTACAAAATAATCTACAACATCATAACGACCTCTCTTAAAATGATAGGCTTTTTTTTCATAGTCTAATGATGCCTTCATTAAGCTGTATGATGAATCGTTTGCCCATGATGGCATATAGGCGCTTTTTCCATCGGATGAAAGCCCTACAATATTACCCAACTGAGACTGGCCATCATGTATTCCATTACCTAACGTTAATAGCTGAACGAGCTTATCGCTTTTAAGATTATAAGAATATGCAGAACTTATGTCATGGCGGCCACGGTAACCAAACAATAAATTGTTTCTTCTCACCACAAGGATTAATCTTTGCTCGTCAATAAAATATATTCGACTAGGTTTAACATTAGACATGTCAACAACACGCAGTAATTTTTTATCAGCTAGATTGTAAACCATCATTAAATCTTTACCATATTCTGTACGCCGGTATGCTACTTTCTCTCCACTAGGGGATATCACCATCATGCTTACTTCTGGCAACGCACCAAAAACCTCTATTGGCAGAGTCTTATTGGCGAAAACGAATTCAGATAAGGGCAATAGAGTAATTAGTAAAATAAAATAACGGATATACATAACCTTTCCTTGGCGTGCAAAGTAGATGAGCAGAATTTAGTTGTACAAATGGGAATCCACTAAGTAATATCAATAATTCATGAGTGAATAAATTAACACAAAAGCTGAAGTTTGTATTTCCCTTACTTGCTCTTAGGAGGCTTTAACTTTTCAAATCGTGGTGTTAGTAATGTGCACTAAGTGATTATTAATAGTTAAATGATGAATGATGTTTTTTGTGGAAGTAAACTTAAACCTTCAACTTTTCACTGTCAGGTTGAGTTTTAATTACGACAAATCATCGAGAGTTTTTACTAAATTCTATTACCTATTTTAAAAGGAAATAGCCCTTAATAAAAACTCGTCTTGATTACTAACCACGTAAACTTTTTAAAATACTCATTTTGAAGTAGAGGGGCTAGAGCTAATTTAAATATTTAGTTATGCGCAAAAGTCATTTTCTTTTGGCTGTGATGTGTGAGCACTTCACCGATAAAAATTACTGTCAACGCACCCCATAAAACTTCCCAAGTTATACCTTCCCCTGGAATATAAATAAATAGAATGATGGTTACTGATAATATTGCTGCACAAAGGTAAGCGAAGAATTTAGCAAGGTTAGGGCTTCCAGGAAATCTAAAAAAACCATCTTCTGCTATCTTTCCATTTACCCCAATATGTTGCTGGCGTATTTTCACAAACGCTGTACACATAGCCACATAAGGTAGCATAAAAATCACGCCACTAAAGGCAAATAGTGACCAGAATAAGTCTTCGTTATTACCTGCCATAAAGCCGTACATAATCAATAAAACTGATGCTGAAATACCTAATAAAATAGCAGCACCTACTGGCGTACCATGCTTTGATTCTTTAGCAAAGATAGCAGGAAGTTCTTTGTCAATTGCAGCTTCAGCAGCAGCACGGTTAGCCCCCATAGCCCAAGTTGCCCCGTTTGAAAAAAAACTATAAAGGGCACAAACACCTAGAACTACAACAAAGCTATCACCTAAAGGTGTTCCGCCAAATAGCATGGTTAATGTGTCCATCAAACCATCAACAACATCAACATCAGCAGCAGGTTGCGCGATAAGAATTGCTGTTGTTGCTAGTATGTAAGCACCAATGACAACAGCAATTGAATAAAAAACGGCTTTCGGTAGATCTTTTCTTGGGTTTGTCATTTCTTCACTGCTAGCACTTGCTAACTCAAAGCCTAACATACCGTAAACAACAGCAGGTAAGTACTGTAAGCTTAAGCCGCCATTTTCACTACTTGGTATCATAGTAGCAAGTGTAAACTCATTTGCTATGCCATGTTCCATACCATATAAAACGCCGCCAATAATCAACAAAAGAAAAATAATTAATTTAGCCGCAGCACCAATATTAGGGATCCATTTACCAATATTTAGCGCAACAATATTAACTAATACGGTTATCCAAATAAGCACTACTCCTAAGGTTATTTGTGCGGTAAGAGACATATCAGGATAAAAGATTTGAGAAAAGACACCGGCAAATAAAATAAATATAGCAGGAATCCACACGGCTACATTTGCCCAATAGTACCAACTGATACGAGAAGCCATTTTCTGCCCATACGCATGCTTAACCCATGCATAAATTCCTCCTTGCTCAGGGTAGGCAGAACCTAGTTCAGTTGTGATAGCACCAAAGGGAATTAAAAAGAATATTGTTAATATTACCCACCAAAAAATAACAGCTGGTCCCATAACCGCACCGGCAGCTAATGTATCTAATAATAAAACGGCTGAGATACAAAATAAAAATATATCCCGTTTCCCTAGTGTTTTTTCATGTAAATGTATTTCACTCATAACTTTCCCTTATTGAATAATAGTTGACTGAACTTTGACAAATTCACATAACACCTATTTTCTGAATACACGTTCATTAGCTGACTGCTTAAAGTCGCGAAATGATATATACGAAATAAAATAGTTGTTTGAAAATAAGATTGATTAGCATTAGTTTGGGAAACAACTGTTAATGCTGACGTTTTATCTTTAGTAAATACGCTCTTATCAATCATGATGAGTTAGTTCAGTTTTACTATGGTTATAGCAGAATTCATAACAGCTACTTGTTTCCTACTGCTATACAATTTTTTTATAAAATATTAAGCTGTAATTTATTTTATCTATTGGATAATAAATTTAACCAATATTAAATACTAAACATTAAACCTTAAGGTTTATATTTATGAAACATTTAAGAGGTGTTAGTACAACAAAGTATTTAAAGAGTAGAACTTAAAAATGCCTTTGTTTTTCATATGTTGGCATGCTTTCTGTCGCCGAAGATGTGCTAGCTACGGTATTAACAGTGTGGATTAACTGTATTTTTGAGCTGGATTTTGTACTCGTAAAGAAGTAGTGCTTTTGTTAAACCTTTATAGAAAAGTAATAGGGCTAAATTAAAAGAGATAGATGCTAACTCAGTAACTCAGTCTACTTAAAGTCACAAGTCACTCATCATTACGCTAATAATATCCCAATAAATATAGCAGGGTAGGGTAAGTAGAAATAAGTTTAACCGTAGCTTTGTTCAAAAAAACTTTCAATAATTAACCGAGCTGATTCTGCATCGATATTATCTTTTTTTAAGTTCTTATAGCCACCACGAGAAAACAACTGTTCTTTGGCATCTGCAGTGGTTAGCCTTTCATCTTGAAATTCCACTTTTAAACCAAAACGACCAGCGACACGTTGACCAAATTTTCTAGCGTCCAAGGTTAGTTGCTGCTCACTTCCATCCATATTGAGTGGTAAGCCTACTACAATAAAGTCAGGTTGCCATTCGCTTAAGTATTTAGATAAAGAATCCCAATTTGGAATTCCATCGTTTGCTTTAATAGAGCCAAGAGGTGATGCACTGCCTGTCATTTCTTGACCAACAGCAACACCAATATATTTTTTACCAAAATCAAAACCAATAACAGTACGTTGACCAATAGGGTTACTTCTTTTTGCCACAATTTGTACCTAAAATTTGAGGAATGCTTTTATCATTTGCTTGATAGGGAAACTACTACTAGCTTATGCATGACCAATATCAGAAGATAAATGGGCTATATCAATCCCTAGCTTTTCAGTTGCTTTTTGCCAACGTTGCTCGATTGGTGTATTAAATAAAATATCACTGTCGGCATCAATGGTTAACCATGAGTTAGCTTGTAATTCCGTTTCTAATTGACCGGGTCCCCATCCTGCGTAGCCTAAAGTCACCATAAATTGCTCAGGTGCTTCTTTGGTGCCTAATGAAAGTAAAATATCTTTAGATGTGGTGATCATAATGTCATCACTGAGGGCTAGAGAGCTTTTCCAACCAGGTTGCGTACGATGTAGTACAAAGCCACGGTTTTGGGAAATAGGCCCACCAGAAAGTACCAACTGTTCTAAACTGTGATCAACATTGGTGCTTTCTTCCGTTTCAGGGCTACTTTGCTGCTGAGTTGAGCTTTGTTCTTCATTAGCTTGCTCATTATCATTTTCTTCAATTTGTTTTAATAAATCTTGTAAGGTGATATTCACAGGCATGTTAATAATTAAACCCATGGCACCTTCATCATTATGTTCGCAAATGTAGGTAACGGTTTTATTAAAGTAGTCATCACCCAATGATGGCATGGCAATTAAAAACTGATTCTCTAAACTCTCCATTTTTACCTCTATAAATGATAACTACTAAGGGTTTTATGACCTATATTTTGAATATGGCTATTTAATGTTCTCTTCAATAGCATCCATTAATTTACCACTTATATTAATTGGATAAGCAGCTTCAATTTCTCTTATACAAGTAGGACTGGTAACGTTTATCTCAGTAACTTTATCGCCAATAACATCAAGGCCTACAAAGTATAAACCACGTTTTTTCAACTCGGGTGCTATTGTTTCAGCAATAAGCTTATCACTTGGGCTTAATGGTCTGGCAACACCTCGTCCACCTGCCGCTAAGTTACCACGAGTTTCACCTTGTGCAGGAATACGAGCTAAGCAATAAGGCATAGGCTCGCCATTAACAATCAAGATACGTTTGTCACCATCAACAATTTCTGGCATGTATTCTTGTACCATTGCGTATTGTTGACCATGATTGGTAAGTGTTTCAATGATAACCCCAACATTCGCATCATTTTCTTTAATACGAAATATTGAAGAGCCGCCCATGCCATCGAGTGGTTTAATGATAATGTCTTTTAGTTCTTGATGAAAAGCACGAACCTGTTTATCGTTTCGAGTAACTAAAGTACGAGGCGTTAAATCGGCAAACCAAGCAGTAAATAGTTTTTCATTACAATCTCGTAAACTTTGCGGCTTGTTAACAATTAATGTTCCTTCAACTTCGGCGCGCTCAAGCATATAAGTTGCGTAAATGAACTCAGTATCAAACGGTGGATCTTTACGCATAAGAATCGCGTCAAGATCACTTAATGCCATATCTTGTTGCTCATATAATTCGTACCAATGATTGCTATCATCAAACACTTTCACTCTTTGTGTATTAGCTCTGGCTTGACCTTGGTCTAAATATAAGTCTTGCATTTCCATGTAATAAATTTCGTAGCCACGTTTTTGGGCTTCAAGCATCATTGCCATCGAAGAATCTTTAGCAACTTTAACCTGAGAAATAGGATCCATTACGATACCGAGTTTGATGGGAGCTGTCGTTGTCATTTTATTTCCTATTAATACGTTATTTTAGGTCGCCAAAGCGACATTGTAAGGCGGTAATTGCAGTTAGTGCGGCTGTTTCTGTTCTTAATACTCTAGGACCAAGCAGAATATCTTGAAAATCAGCACAATTTGCTTGGCCTATTTCTTCATCTGTTAATCCACCTTCAGGCCCAATAAGTAATCTAATACTTAATTCGCTTGCTGGTTTATCCATAGGTAATGTCATAATAGAATGTTCAGCTTTAGGATGTAAATTAAGTTTTAAAGCATTTGTTTGTTCATTTAACCAATCTTGTAAAAGCATAGGCTCAGCGACTAATGGCACAATACAGCGACCACTTTGTTCGCACGCACTAATCACTATTTTTTGCCATTGTTCTCGTTTTTTTGCTAAACGTTCGTTTGATAACTTTACGCCACACCGTTCAGTAAATAATGGTGTGATTTTACTTACCCCAAGCTCTACAGATTTTTGTAAGGTAAAGTCCATACGATCGCCACGTGAAATCCCTTGACCTAAATGAATATTCAATGGAGATTCGTTGCTGATTGTTTCTTGACTAATTATTTCGACACTAGCATGTTTCTTTTTAACATCAACTAGGCGTGCTTTGTATTGAAACGCTTTATTAGCACTTTGATCGTAGCCATTAAATAAGGTAACAATGTCACCCTCATTTAAACGGAGCACTCTTACTATATGACCAAAGGCATCATCAGATAATTTCACTGTGTTATTTACAATAAAATCGGTGTTTTGATAAATTCGTGTTTTGGACATAATCCCAAAGAGTTTTTTAGTCGTAAGATAGATACAAGATAGGGGTTAATACCTTAAAAAACAATGGTTGAATTTAACTATTTTTTTATTTATAAAATGAAAAAACCAGCATAAATGCTGGTTTTTATAAAGTACATGTACGGGGACTTTCTACTTATAATTGTTTCAGATACCAGCAGCTTGACGTAAGTCATCTGCCTTGTCAGTTTTTTCCCAACTAAATGCTGTAAAAGTATCATCTCCAACAGTCATTTCAAATGGTTCACGACCAAAATGTCCGTAGGCTGCAGTTTGTTGATACATAGGGTGTAATAAGTCTAACATTTTAGTAATGCCGTAAGGGCGTAGGTCAAAGTGCTCACGTACTAATTCAACAAGTTTATCTTCACTAATTTTGCCTGTGCCAAAAGTGTCAATTGAAATTGAAGTAGGTTCAGCTACACCAATAGCATATGACACTTGAATTTCACATCGTTCAGCAAGACCTGCTGCAACAATATTTTTAGCAACGTAACGACCTGCATAAGCAGCACTTCTGTCTACCTTTGATGGATCTTTACCTGAGAAAGCTCCACCACCGTGTCGAGCCATACCACCGTAGGTATCTACAATAATTTTACGGCCAGTTAAACCACAATCACCTACTGGTCCACCAATAACAAAACGACCCGTTGGGTTAATATGATATTTAGTGTTTTCAGTTAATAATTCTGCAGGTAAAACATGTTTAATAATGTTTTCCATTACCGCATCAACTAAGTCTTCTTGTTTAATATCAGGGTTGTGCTGAGTTGATAATACAACGGTATCAATTGCAACAGGCTTATTATCTTCATAAACGAAAGTAACTTGCGATTTAGCATCAGGGCGTAACCAAGGTAAAATGCCTGATTTACGTGCTTCAGCTTGACGCTCAACTAAACGGTGAGAATAGTAAAGTGGGGCAGGCATTAAGGTTTCAGTTTCATTGGTCGCATAACCAAACATTAAACCTTGATCGCCAGCACCTTGATCTTCTGGTTTAGAACGATCAACACCTTGGGCAATTTCAGGTGATTGCTGACCAATTAAGTTCATAATGCCGCAAGTTTCTCCATCAAAACCAACATTAGAAGAGGTGTAGCCAATATCACTTATAACATTACGAGTGATGGTTTCTAAGTCAACCCATGCATCTGTACTCACTTCGCCTGAAATGATTGCAACGCCCGTTTTAACCATAGTCTCACAAGCAACACGAGCAAATTTATCTTTAGCTATGATGGCATCTAAAACCGCATCTGAAATTTGATCGGCTATTTTATCGGGATGACCTTCAGAAACAGACTCTGAAGTGAAAAAGTGTGTAGACATAAATCCTCAGCAAATTGTATTTTAACGCTTATTTGCAGACTTTATGAAAAAGTCGATAAAATTAACTTATATAAAATCGGCGTTAAAATATAAAAATTGATAGTAGTACAATAATATTGTGAAGATTCTACTCTGTTCAAAGTTATTTTTCTAGCTTTTTTACGCCTAGACGTCTAAATGGCTCAATCGTAATGTGTATTTTAGATATCTGAAGTGTTAACCACTAGTTAATTTTATTTATTTGAGCTATTTATTATGAAATAAAACAATAAAAGCTCATTGTTTTCTTCTATATAAGTAACTTAATTGGTCAATTGAGGCTAAAAATGCTATTTATTAAAATGTGCTGTCTATAGAAAGTAATCGAAAAATATCGCTCATACACTGTTGATGTAGCACGCGGTATATGAAATAAAAATTATCTTTTGAAGGATTATTACCACACATGGATACAAGTAGTTTTGTTGGACTATTCTACAATGCCGTTTTACTTATTAGTTTAGGTGTTATTTATGATGCATTAAATCTTGAATCTATAAAAAATGAAATGCTACGAGCGATAATTTCAGGATTGTTTGTTGGCTTTCTAGGTATTGCTGTTATGAACACTTCTTGGGAAATGGCTCCAGGAGTGTTTTTTGATACTAGATGGATACTCATTAGCCTGTGTGGTTTGTTTTTTGGTTTTATTCCAACCCTAATTGCTAGTGCCATGATGGTCACTTTAAGACTATATATGGGGGGAGAAGGAATACTTGTCGGCTCTTTAGTTGTGATTATTCCAGGCTATTTAGGTTATTTATTTGCTCAACTTTTAAAGCAAAATAAACTAGCCCTTGATTGGTTTAAATTATATGCCTTTGGCATGTTAATTCAACTTTTTGTATTAGCTTGTATGTTCTTGATGCCATTACATTTAAGATACAAAATTTTAGATGCTATCGTACAACCATTAATCCTTATTTTCCCTATTTGTACCATGTTAGTCGGTTTAATCTTAAAACGTCAAAATGAAAGGCGTCAGACTGATTATGCGCTAATTAAAAGCCAAAAATTGTTAAGCAGAGAGAAAAGCTTAATGCGTGGCTTGATTGACTCATTACCTGATTTAATTTCTTTTAAAGATACAAAAGGTCGTTATTTAGGATGTAATCAGGCTTTCGAGAAATATATTGGTTTGACCGAAAAAGACATTAAAGGAAAAGTAGATAAAGAGCTTATTAAGCAGGTTAAACCCTCACACAAGATAGATGTTGATGAGCAAGAAATTATTTCTAGTGGTAAAGTTTATAGCCAAGATGAGTGGGTGGTTTACCCTGATGGCAGTAAAGTATTACATGAAACAATTAAAAAAACCTTTGATGGTTTAGATGGCACTCGTTATGGCTTAATGACAGTATGTAGAGATATTACAGAACGGCAAAACCATGAAGATCAAATTAAACGCTTGGCCTTTTATGATCCTCTAACCCTATTACCTAATCGCAGAATGTTTCAAGAACGATTACAGCTAATGGTAAATGTAAATGCAGACGATACACGATTTAACGCTTTACTTTTCATTGATTTAGACCACTTTAAAACACTTAATGATACTGAAGGACATAGTATTGGTGACTCATTATTAATTGCCGTTGCAGGCAGAATGCAAAATATTCTCAGAGAAGAAGATCTTGTTGCTCGATTAGGTGGTGATGAATTTGTTATTTTAATTACTAACCTAGGTGATGATGAAATTTCTGCTGGTCATGATGCTGAGGAAATAGCTGAAAAAATAAGGGTATCTATCTGTAAACCTTATAAATTAACTACCAAAGAAAATTCAAATACTAAAAAAGAAATAACATTTCATTGCACACCAAGCATTGGTATTAGTATGTTTAGATCAAACACAGCTTGTCATGATGAAATTTTAAAGCAAGCCGATGTTGCTATGTATCAAGCAAAATCGGCCGGTAGAAATGCTGTTCGTTTCTTTGATCCTGCCATGCAAAAAGCACTAGAGAAAAATGCATCTATTTTAGCAGAACTTCACCATGCCATTGAGAATGAAGAGTTCGAACTATATTATCAGGTACAAATAGATGAAACGTCAGGAATTTTAGGGGCTGAAGTCTTATTACGCTGGTTTCATCCTGAAAGAGGAATGATTTCACCATTTGACTTTATACCACTTGCAGAAGAGAGTGGCTTAATTATTCCTATAGGGAACTGGGTATTAGAGTCAGCTTGCCAGCAACTTAAAAAATGGGAAAATATACCTGGTCGGGAAAACTGGCAAATATCAGTTAATGTGAGCGCCTTGCAGTTTAAACAAGATAATTTTGTAGAAACGGTTCAGTATATATTTTCGTCTAATAATATTAATCCAAGTAGTTTGAAGTTGGAATTAACTGAAAGCATAGTATTAGATAATGTAGAAATGATTATTGATAAAATGGAGCGATTGAATCAGTTTGGTATTGATTTTTCAATGGATGACTTTGGTACAGGATATTCATCTCTTTCTTGTTTAAAGCGTCTGCCATTGAAGCAGTTGAAAATTGATCAGTCATTTGTTCGAGATATTACAACCGATCCTGATGATGCTGCGATAGTTAAGGCTGTTATCAGTTTATCTAAAAGTTTAAATTATGATGTTATTGCAGAAGGTGTAGAAACAGATGAGCAACGACAGTTTTTATTTGAAAATGGCTGTAGTCAATATCAGGGGTACTTTTTTGGACGTCCTGTTTCTATTAGTCAATTTGAAGAATTAGTGTGCAATTTATCTGATTGTTCAAGTGTATGATAGTTAGAAAGAATACCTTCTAAAAAATCATTTATTACTTTAATAAAAAAGGCCTTGAATCAATTATTGATTCAAGGCCTTTCAATATGCTTTCTTTAAACGTTACAAACTAATACTAAATTAGAAGTTGTAGTTAAAGTTGTAACGCATACCTACCATAAATTGGTTGCTGTCTTCTCTGCCAGCAGCTTCAGTATCGTAGCTGTTGTTTTGGAACTCAGCAAATAAATAGTAATCTGGGCTACCATGCCATTCAACAGTAGTGTTGATACGTGTAATTTCATTGCTATCAGCTGCTGCTAAATCGTCAGAAAATACACCGTAACCTACTTTAACTTTGTAAGCTGCATTGATTTTGTATGCGCCAACAATATCAATAGTGCTTTGATCTTGGCCATTTCCACCGTTATCAATATCCTGATAAGCAGCAGCTACGTATAAATCGCCGTATGATTTTGAAGCAGATACACCAAATGTGTTTTTATCTGTTCCTGCAAGATCTTTAGTTTGGTAAGCAGCCGCTACAGTAAAATCTTTACCGTTGTATTTAACACCACCGTTAACTAAGTCACTGCCTTCATTAGTAGCATCACCGCCATTGAATTGAGCTTCAATACGAAAATCTAAGTTACCAACGCTTTTTCTGTAGCTTACTAACTGTTGTTGACGGAATGTACTCGCGTCATCATAAGCTAATGGAGTAGCAGCACGGTTAAAGATATCAACTGGGTCACCGATGATTGCGTATTGAGTTGTATCTTGTTTACCGATAGCAACACGACCAAAGTCACCTTTAACACCAACGTATGCTTTACGTGCTTCACCAAAGTCGCCATTATTTGAAATGTCTACTTTAAATTCACCTTTTGCAAAACCAACTAAACCACCGCTTAGTTTATGCTCTGCTGCAACACCGATGCGTGATAATGCATCACCAACATCCCAGCTATCAGCGCTATCTTGGCTAGTTAAACCAAATGTAGGACGTAAAGAACCGTAAAAGCTGATAGATGTGTTATCAGAAGAAGGGCCTTTAGCGCTTTCTAACTGATCTAAACGACTTTGAATTTCAACTAATTGCTCTTGTAATGCTTCTTTTGAAACGTCAGTAGCTGAGTATGATGCAAATGCAGGTAAAACAAGTGCTAAAGATAGTAATGATTTTTTAATTTTAAAGTTATTCATAGTATTCCCCGTTTTCATTTAGTTGTAGTTATTCTTAAGTGAGTAATTCAAATAATATAAATTACTTGTTCGTTGTAATAGATACTTACGTATCAATTGATTTGTTGCGACTAAATGATTAATCACAACAAACTAATCTTGCAAGCTAACAACGAGTGTATATAACTGAATTAAGCTATTTATTAACTTAAATGTATAATGTTTAACCCATTTAATTTAACAATCACTCGTTGCTCTTTTCTTAAAGAGTCTTAGCTATATAGTGGAAATTTCAAGCAAAGTGCTTGAACTTTTTCTAAAACTTCATTTTCTATTGCGCTGTTGTCTTCTGGGTTTTCAACTAAACCGTCAAGAACATCACCGATCCATTGTCCAATTAATGCAAACTCTTCATTGCCAAAACCACGGCTTGTGCCAGCAGGAGTACCTAAACGAATACCTGAAGTAATCATAGGTTTCTCTGAATCAAATGGGATACCATTTTTATTACAAGTGATACCTGCACGCTCTAAACTTTCTTCAGTAGCATTACCTTTAAGTCCTTTAGGACGTAGGTCAACTAACATTAAATGAGTATCAGTACCGTCAGTAACAATGTCACAACCACGTTCTTGTAATGTGCTTGCTAATACTTTTGCGTTACTTAATACTTGCTTAATGTATGCACCAAAAGACGGCTCTAGTACTTCACCTAATGCAACTGCTTTTGCAGCAATTACATGCATTAATGGTCCACCTTGTAAACCAGGGAATACTGCAGAGTTGATCTTCTTAGCAATGTCTTCTTTGTTGGTTAAAATTAAGCCGCCACGTGGGCCTCTTAATGTTTTATGTGTAGTTGTTGTAACAACGTCAGCAAAAGGTAGTGGATTTTGGTGTTCACCTGCAGCAACTAAACCAGCAATGTGAGCCATATCTACCATTAATAATGCGCCAACTTGATCTGCAATTTCACGGAACTTAGAGAAATCAATTTGACGAGGAATAGCTGAACCACCAGCAATAATTATTTTTGGTTGATGTTCTACAGCAAGTGCTAATACTTGGTCATAATCAATACGCATATCGTCTTGACGTACACCGTAATGAATAGCATTAAACCATTTACCTGATTGTGCAGGTCTTGCACCGTGAGTTAAGTGACCACCAGCATCAAGTGACATACCTAAAATAGTATCACCAGGTTTTGCTAAAGCTAACATTACCGCGCCATTAGCTTGTGCACCAGAATGAGGCTGAACGTTAACGTAATCCGCTTTAAAAATGAATTTTGCGCGTTCAATTGCTAATGCTTCAACTTTGTCTACATATTCACAACCACCGTAGTAACGACGACCAGGGTAACCTTCAGCGTATTTATTTGTTAATACAGTACCTTGAGCTTCCATAACTGCTTTTGAAACAATGTTTTCAGATGCAATTAATTCAATTTGTTGATTTTGACGCTTTTCTTCAAGCTCAATTGCCATTTGAACAGCACCATCAGTAAACGGTAGTTTGGCTGAAAAAAAGTGCTCTAGCTCACTTGATGTATAAGTGTTTTTCATTGTTGTTTGCCTCAATAGTTAAGGGTTATGAATCTTTATTCAGTCAAGCTGATGATTCTTATGTAGCTTGAAATAATAAGAGCTACGTTTATTTATATTCACTCACACTATATAAGCCTGGTTGATGGTCGTTTTAATTTGTTCATCAAATTAGTTATAGATAACTTAATGAACAAATTGAAAAGAGCTTTTTCCGTCAATGTTCCAGTGCTTATTTAATGGCTGAGTGTCGGACGTATATAAAACATAGCAGGCATTTTTCTTAAAAGCAAGAAAAGTTTCCTATAGGAAACTTTTTCCTTGTTTTGCTTTGTTGCTATAGGTTTGAGTATTAATAGTTTCCTAAAGTAGTTTGTTCTAACTTATTAATATGCCACTATTCTGTGAATACAGTTTTTAGTGAGGAGATGATTAAATGGATACACAAGATAAATTAGACAAGCTAGATAAGTACCCTTCAATGGCGGTTGCAGACAATGAGAACAATACGCGAATGATAGAAAAAGCGTCAGTAGGGCTTCAATTAAAAGCTATTCGTACTGAAAATAAATTGACGCTAGAGGAAGCAAGTAAGCGTACAGGCTTAGCACGCTCAACATTATCAAAAATTGAAAATGAACAAATATCACCAACATTTAGTGTGATGCAAAAGTTAGCTTCGGGACTGGATATTGAATTACCGCAGTTATTTACTAAACCAAAAGAAAGTAAGGTAACAGGTCGTCGAGATGTTACGTTGAATAATGAGGGCACGCCTCACGCTACGTTAACGTATGAGCATGAGCTGCTGGCGACTCAATTACGAAATAAAAAAATGATGCCTTATAAAAGTAGAGTACATGCTCGAAATTTTGAACACTTTGGTGAATGGGTTCGACATGAGGGGGAAGAGTTTTTATTAGTGCTTGAAGGAGAAGTTCAGTTACTCACTGAGTTTTATGAGCCGGCAACTTTAGTGGAAGGAGATAGCGCTTACTACGATGCCACAATGGGACACCTTGTCATCTCAATCAGTAAAAAAGATGCGTTGATCTTATGGGTTACTGCCGAGTAGTCATGTTTGTTTTAGGTAGAAATAACTATCAGAATAGATCAGTTTGTTAATATTTACGTCTATATTATAAAGAGATAACGAATATATTCTCCCTAAAAGTTGTTTAAAACAGAAAAATCTAATGTAAGTAAAAGCTATAATTAATCATTTTTCTCTTGCATTTCTTTTTCTTTTTGGATAGTTTGTTTCCTATTGGAAACTTTTGTTGGTTTTGTGGGGTTTTCGATTATAGAAATAAAAATCAACATTAGGTTGATCAATAAATATAAATATAAATATAAATATTACAGCAGAGAGAGAAATTATTATGGAATTTTTAACGGGTTTAATATCCAGCCTTAATAGTTTAGTGTGGGGTGTTCCTATGCTAGTTATGATATTAGGTGTTGGTTTGTTCTTAATGGTTGGCTTACGCTTTATGCCAATTATTAACCTAGGTACAGGTTTTAAATTACTTTGGACTGGACGTATTCCAGATGAAGATAAAAGTGCTAAAGGCGAAATTAGTCCTTTTAATGCATTGATGACATCGTTATCTGCAACAATTGGTACTGGTAACATTGCTGGTGTTGCAACTGCTATCTTCTTAGGTGGCCCAGGCGCACTATTTTGGATGTGGTGTACTGCCTTAGTTGGTATGGCAACTAAATACTCTGAAGCTGTATTAGCTGTTCGCTATCGTGAAGTTGATGAAAACGGTAACCACATTGGTGGTCCGATGTACTACATTAAAAATGGTCTATCAAGTCGTTGGGGCTGGTTAGGTGGCGCATTCGCCTTCTTTGGTTCTGTTGCCGCTTTTGGTATTGGTAATACTGTTCAAACTAACTCTGTTGCAAATGCACTTGAAAGTAATTTTGGTATAGCGCCTGTTGCTACGGGTCTTATACTAATGGTACTTGTTGGCCTAGTATTAATGGGTGGTATTAAGCGTATTGGTGATGTTGCAGGTAAACTTGTACCATTAATGGCTATTTTCTACATTAGTTGTGGTGTTGTTGTATTAATTGTACACGCTGCTGAACTTCCTGCTGCTGTAGCATTGATTTTTGAAAGTGCATTTACCGCTACTGCTGCTGAAGGTGGATTCGCTGGTGCTGCTGTTTGGGCTGCAATTCGTTTCGGTGTGGCACGTGGTGTTTTCTCTAACGAAGCTGGTTTAGGTAGTGCTCCAATTGCTCACGCAGCAGCTAAAACTAACAACCCTGTAGCTCAAGGCCTTGTGGGTATGTTAGGAACGTTCATTGATACATTAATTGTTTGTTCAATCACTGGTTTAGCTATTATTGTTTCAGGTGAGTGGACGTCTGGTTCAACAGGTGCAGAATTAACCTCTAATGCTTTTGCTACGGCAATCCCATTTGGTAACTATATTGTTGCAATTTCTCTTTCAATCTTCGCTTTTACAACTATTTTAGGTTGGAGTGTATATGGTGAGAAATGTGTTCAGTACTTCTTTGGTGTTAAAGCTATTATGCCATTCCGTGTACTTTGGATACTAGTTGTACCAGTTGGTGCTGTTAGTTCTTTAGAGTTCATCTGGTTACTTGCAGATACAATGAATGCTCTAATGGCACTTCCTAACCTAATTGCATTAGCGTTATTAAGTCCTGTAGTTATTAAGCTTACACGTGATTACTTTGTTAGCGGTGGTAAAGCACCAGCTGAAATGAGTAAACAAAAAGATTAATCTTTTGTTAAGTTGAATTAATCTGAGCCGTCCTCATGGGCGGCTTTTTTATGTCCAAATAATGCCAATTTGTAATGATTTTAAAAATTTAGGTGTGTTTTTGTGATAGATCAAATAACAATTCAGAATATCATTCGCAGTAAGTTTGCTGTGCTAGTATCAAGAAAAGAAGCAATATTTTAGGCTGTGATTGTATAGCACTAAACAATGGGTATTTTATTGTGATTATTACTAGCAAAACATAGATAAATGTTTATGTTAATTTGATAATCACCTATCAATGTACTATACCATTTATTGTACTTTCAGATACTTACTATAGGTGGACACTAAAAAGTGATAAAGATATCAGTATTTTTGACTTTACTTGTATTTATGCCATCACTATTTGCGTGTGATGAGAGTGAAACTAAACTGCTTTTATCTAAACTTGAATGGGTAACTGAAGACTATCCTCCTTATAACTTTAAAAATGAATCAGGACAGTTAGTTGGTATTTTCCCTGAAGTCTTAGCATTAATTTATGAAGGGCTCGGCATAGAACGTGATATCAAAGAGATAGAGATATTACCATGGAGTAGGTTACTCATGTATATGGAGTACTACCCTAATTATGCTGCATTTTCTATGGTAACAACGTCTAAGCGGGCAAATAGATATCAACTTGTTTCTTTGCCAATTAAGGCAAAAATATCAATAATGGCTTTACAGTCGAATATTGAAGAATTGAAAAGTAAAAAGCTTGATGAGCTTACTGTTGCTGTTGTTAGAGGTGATATTGGTCAAAGCTTATTATACAGTCAAAGAATACCAGTAAAGCAAGTTGATACGGTTTCTGCAGCGAGTATGTTAAATATGTTACTGCATAAGCGAGTTGATGCAATCGCTTACTCGGAAAATGTTGCCTATTATCAGTTTCAAAAGCTTGGGGGCAGCAAAGAAAGTTTTACTTCCGTTTTATCATTGGACGATAACTCAAAAATTAACTTTGTTTTTAATAAAGTTACATCACATTGTGCCGTTAACATGTTTAGAAAAGAGCTAACGAAACTTCGACAAAATGGCAAGATAAAGCCAATTTGGAACAAATATATTCCAGAGTAAATTCTATTTAGATAGAAATAAAATATTTACCACATAACCAATTCAATACTTATATCAGTTATTTATGTGAACTGAAGTACGTTTATATAAAATATTTAAGGGCGGTCCACTATGAAAAAATTATTTGGCTTTAGAACTACTCTAATTATCTCAATGAGTGGGCTAATTGTCCTCTGTTTGTTTGTCTCAAACTGGATATCATATAGTGAAATTCGCGATAAAACAGTAGAGGATGTGAATGAAATTTCTCAAGAGATGGTTAGGTATGAAGCAGATAAAATAGAAACTTGGTTTCAGACTAAGGCCAAATTAGTTGATGAAATAGCCAATAACTATGTTAAAGGCGTTTATAAAGATAACTTTGTTGGTATTGCTCGATTAGCAAAATCAGCTGGTGAAGTAACTGATATTTTTATTGGCTTTGATGATGGTCGTGCATATTCAACAGCCGTTGGTGAAGCTTGGGTTGATGGTGTTGCAAAAATTGACTTATATGACCCAAGAAAGCGACCTTGGTATTCGCAGGGGAAAGCCAGTAATGTTTTAGATATAACAGATGTGTATCCTGATTCAACAACAGGAGATGATGTAATTTCAATCATTAAAGTGATGAATGATGGTGTTGCCTTAGCTGATATTGGGCTGGCTATTTTAAGTGATACAGTAGAAGGAATTCATGAACCAGGCTCAATTGCTGTTATCACTGATGATAAAGGTAATGTTTTAGCCTCAACATCAAAAGTTGTTATTCCTGGAACTCCTTTTCGCAATGCTGGTTTAGCAGATATTGAAAGCAAAATGTTATCACAAGATGAAGTGATGCAAGATTACACACTAAATAGCGTTGATAAAATAGCTTTTACCAAATCAATAGCATTAGTTAATGGAAGAAAATGGTATTTATTTGTTGGTATTGATAAGTCGGTTGCTTATGCTTCACTAAGTTCGGCATTTAATCAAGCGATCATATCATCACTTGTTATGATGACTCTTGGTATTATTGTGCTGTTACTAGTATTACAAGCATTATACCGTCCTATTTTATTACTTAAAGAAATGGTACATGACTTATCTCAAGGTACAGGTGATTTAACCTCTCGTTTACCTGTTAATAGTAATGATGATTTAGGTATTATTTCCGCAAATATAAACTCGTTTATTGAAAAGCTTCAAACATTAATGCTTGATGTATCACAATCAAGTGGAGAAATAGATGTTAATATTCATAAATTGAAAAATGAAGTTGAGTCTAATAGCAGTATTTTAGATGCTCATGTAAATGAAACAGATCAAATAGTTTCTGCAATAGAAGAAATGAGTGTTACAGCAAAAGATGTTGCTCAAAATAGTAATGATACTGCCGCATTTACACAAACAACTAATACACAGGCAGTGAAGTCAAAAGACTCTGTTGGAGAAGCAACTATTATTGTTGCTAAGCTTGTTGAAGAAGTTGAACATACTGCGGATAGCATTTCTGAAATTGAGCGAAATACATCTGATATTAATAATGTATTAAAGGTTATAGGTGATATTGCAGACCAAACTAACTTACTTGCATTGAATGCCGCTATTGAAGCCGCGAGAGCTGGTGAATATGGTAGAGGCTTTGCAGTAGTTGCTGATGAAGTAAGAGCACTTGCAGCTAAAACCCAGCACAGTACAACTGAAATAGAGCAAACACTATCACAATTACGTGAAGGCTCTAGTGCGGCTATTTCAACAATGAGTAATACTAAGCAAACGTGTTTAAAAGTTGCAGATTCTACAGAAGTGGTAGCGACAGATCTTGATTCAATTGGTGACTCTGTTACTCAAATTAATGGTCTTAATTTGCAAATAGCTACTGCGGCTGAAGAACAAAGCTGTGTATCAGGTGAAATAGCCCGCAACATGACTGCTATTAGCGATATGGCGAATGAACTGGTTAAAAATGGGCATAATAGTTTAGAACAAACTGTAGAGCTTACCAATGCCAATGATAATTTGAAGAAGTTAGTTGCTCAATTCAAGTTACAGTAGTGTTCGCACAACTTATATAGTTGCCAACTACTTGCTACTACCGACCACAAATGTGAAACGGTAGTGGTGTTATCAGTTAATAAGAGTATTTATTTGAGCAGGGAAGCTCTTTGAATGTAGAGTCATAAATAAAATATTAACAATAATCCTACCTCTCGTTCTTCATATAGTTTATTAAAAATAAACTTATAAAAAATAGCAAGCTACTCAGATTTATATCACTTTGAATATTTAGTATATTTTAAAAAATGTAAATTGATAGCATCATCAAAGAGAAAATATATGCAATACAAAGATATCCCAAGAGTCGACTTAGGCTTTTTTCCAACGCCGTTAATTGAGCTTTCTAAATTAAGCAAAAAATTAGATGGTCCTAGAATGTTTATGAAACGTGATGATAATACAGGGCTTGCTTTAGGTGGAAATAAAACCAGAAAATTAGAGTTTATACTTGCTGAAGCTCTTGCTCAAGGCGCTGATACTATTATCACTGCTGGAGCTGCTCAATCAAATCACTGTAGGCAAACTGCAGCTGCAGCAGCTAGTTTAGGGCTAGAGTGTCACTTAGTTCTTGGGGGAAAAGAGCCAGAGCATTTTGATGGAAACTTATTGCTGGATAAAATATTTGGATGCAAAATTCACTGGGCAGGAAAAAACCGAAAAGGTGAAGATATTCCTCTTCTGGTTGAGCAATTAATGAAACAAGGTAAAAAACCATATGTTGTACCGTATGGTGGCTCGAGTGAATTAGGAGCTTTAGCATTTGTAGAGGCATTGAAAGAACTAGAAAGTCAAAAAAATAGTATCAATGCATCATTTACTCATATAGTTTTTGCATCAAGCTCAGGTGGAACACATGCAGGCTTAATGCTTGGTAAAAGAATTCTCCAACTGTCTAGCCAAATAGTAGGAATAAATATTGATAAAGGAGAAAGTGACAAAATTCCTTTTGAT
>CAXIBS010000015.1:0-38641 GCA_964022585.1 uncultured Colwellia sp. | reverse complement strand
ATGCGCTTATTGGCCAAAGTGCTTTAAATCAAGCTAACATCGATCAAATCATGATTGATTTAGATGGTACAGAAAATAAAGAAACATTCGGTGCGAATGCTATTCTTGCTGTTTCATTAGCAAATGCAAAAGCTGCTGCAATGGAAAAGAAAGTACAATTATTTGAACACATTGCTGACCTCAATGGCACATCAGGTCAATACTCATTGCCATTACCTATGATGAATATCATCAATGGTGGTGAACATGCAGATAATAACGTAGATATTCAAGAGTTTATGGTTCAGCCTGTTGGCGCTAAAAACTTTACTGAAGCGTTACGTATGGGTGCTGAAATCTTCCATGCACTTAAAAAAGTACTTTCTGCAAAAGGTTTAAATACTGCTGTTGGTGATGAAGGTGGCTTTGCGCCAAACTTAGCATCAAATGCTGATGCTTTAGCCGTTATTAAAGAAGCTGTAGCTGCTGCAGGTTATACTTTAGGTACAGATATTACTTTAGCATTAGATTGTGCTGCTTCAGAGTTTTTTGATAGCGAAAAAGGTATTTACGACCTTAAAGGCGAAGGCAAGCAATACAGCTCAAATGAGTTCTCTGACTTCTTAGGCGAACTTTGTAAAGAATATCCAATTGTTTCAATTGAAGATGGTTTAGACGAATCTGATTGGGATGGTTTTAAATACCAAACTGAATTATTAGGCGATAAAGTACAAATCGTTGGTGATGATTTATTCGTAACTAATACGAAAATTTTGCAAGAAGGTATTGATAAAAATATCGCGAACTCAATTTTAATCAAGTTTAACCAAATTGGTTCTTTAACAGAAACACTTGCTGCCATTAAAATGGCAAAAGATGCCGGTTACACTGCTGTAATTTCTCATCGTAGTGGTGAAACTGAAGATGCAACTATTGCTGATTTAGCAGTAGGTACAGCAGCAGGTCAAATTAAAACAGGCTCTTTATGTCGTTCTGATCGTGTTTCTAAATATAACCAACTATTACGCATTGAAGAAGCATTAGGTGATAAAGCTGTTTATAACGGTTTATCAGAAATTAAAGGTCAATAACGTCTAAAAATTTCGCTATTTAACTCAAAAGCAATCTTGTTGTACTTGAGCTAGTTAGCGTCAATTTGATAAGTTATGCCAATATATGTTTTAAAATAAATTGAACCGAGCCTTTATGGCTCGGTTTTTATTTATCTGCCATTGTATCTTTTTCCCACAATCAAGTATGCTTAGCTATATTGTTAATAAAATCAGCAGTAAGCAGTAACTTTATTTGTAATGTCTCAAGATAGTCTGTGGCAAATTAATAAGCAAAATAGTGATTTTGCTGAATTATGTAATGCGCTTTATGAGCGAGAAATTCGCTTGCTTGCAAATGCTAAGATTAACAACCCTCAAAACATGCAAAGTCGCTTAAAAAGCTTACCCTATTATATCAACCGTACAGCAAACTTGATGGTGAGTGTCAACGAGTCAGGTTTATCTCCACTGACATTAGATATTCAAAATGCAACTTGGTCTGCTAATCAATCAAGTAAATTGTCAGTATTAGCGCAAAATGAGCAAGATGTATGTTCGTGGTATTTAGCCTTGATTAGCAAAACAAATAAAGCATCACTTGGCTTAGTTGTTCCAGTATTAAAAACTGAACATATTATTTTAGACAGCATTGATCGCGTTGATCTCGAAAAGAAGCGTCTTCATACTAATGTGTCTGGTTGGTTTTCATTAATAGACTATTCTAATAACAATGCATTGCGTTTGTTAAAACCGAGCAAAAAAGTTATGACTGCTGCCTGTGCCGGTCACCAATGGCAAGGTCCAAAAATGGCAACAAAAATAAGGCCTGTTATCCCAAGTTTACGAGAATTATTGATTTCATGTGCGATAGATTGGAAAGATTTTAAGCGAGCACTGCCTTTATAACTTCTTGAACAATTCATATAAACATTTACACACTGTTTAAGGCTTATATAATAGTGCCCACTGTTAATCTTTTCTACGTTGCTTTTTAGGTAATCATGCGAGAATTTACGTTACTTTTACTGATTATTTTTAGTTTATTACAATACCGACTCTGGTTTGGTAAAAATAGTGTGCCTGACTACCTCACTTTACAAGAAGACGTAGTGCGACAACAACAAATTAATGAAAAGCTAAAGCAACGTAATAAACTACTTTATGCAGATACCGATGACTTAAAACTTGGTACTGAAGCGATTGAAGAGCGTGCGCGTAATGAGCTGGGTATGATTAAAGAGAATGAGACTTTCTTCAGACTTATTCCAAATAGCAAGCAATCTGATAAAGAACTTTAAAATTAAGGAATTAAATAGTTGTGATTAAGCCTCCTGAGAAAGACGACTCATTTCTGGTTATTATTCCTGCTGCTGGTGTAGGAAAACGCATGCAAGCAGAATGTCCAAAGCAGTACCTAGAAATTAACAATCAAAGTGTCTTAGCACACACGACCTATCGCTTATTAAGCCATCCTAAAATTGCCAAAGTTATTATTGTTGTGAGTGACGAAGATGAATATTTTTCACAAACAGACTTAGCAAATAACCCCAATATTATAAGAGTTTCAGGGGGGAAAGAGCGGGTAGACTCAGTACTAAACGGTTTAAAGTCAGTTGATATTGAAAGAAACCCTTGGATTTTAGTACACGATGCAGCTCGCCCCTGTATTACCCATAGTGATATAGACAAAATTATTGATGAATGTATCTCAAATAATTGTGGGGGCTTATTAGCTGCACAAGTTGTTGATACTATGAAGCAAAGTAATTTTGAACATGACAATCTTGTTGGTCAAACAATAGAGCGAAGTAATTTATGGCACGCATTTACTCCACAAATGTATAAAACGACTGAGTTAAAAAAATCGATAGAAAGTGCATTGCAACAGGGCTTAGATATCACTGATGAATCGTCTGCTATTGAGTTAGCGGGTTTACCTAGTTTACTGGTTTTAGGACGTCGCGATAATATTAAAATAACGCGCCCAGAAGATATGGCTTTAGCAACTTTTTACTTAGCTCAACAGAGCTAAGCCAGTTATAAACTGTCACCGTAATAAAAAATAAATTTAGTTTCGAATAATAGGATAAAAAATGCGAATCGGACATGGTTATGATGTGCACAAATTTGGTGGTCACGGGCCACTAATGTTAGCAGGAGTGGCTGTGCCATATGAGCATGGCTTTATAGCTCATTCAGATGGTGATGTAGCTATTCACGCACTTTGTGATGCAATTTTAGGCGCACTTTGTTTAGGAGATATTGGTAATCACTTTCCTGATAATGATGATCAATATGAAAACATCTCCAGTAGAATTTTGCTACGTCATGTTGTTAGCTTAATGACTGAAAAAGGCTATCAACTTGGTAATGGTGATATAACTATCGTAGCGCAAGCACCAAAAATGTCTCCCCACCTAACGGCTATGCGTACATGCTTAAGTGAAGACTTACTATGTGATATAGACCAGATAAATGTGAAGGCTACTACAACAGAGAAGTTAGGCTTTGCCGGTAGAAAAGAAGGTGTTGCGGTTCATTGTGTTGTACTTTTAATACCTAGTGCCAACTAGTTAATTACATCAAATATATTAAATGCATTGCTTAGCTGCTAGTGCAATGAAAAAAATTAGAGAAAATAATGTTACCAGAACTTACTTATTTACATGGAAAACCCCAATCATCAGGCTTATTACGCAGCCAAAAAAGTGATTTTAAAGTATTTGAACAACTTCCTTTTTCCCCAATAGGTGAGGGTGAGCACCTTTTCATTCATATAAGAAAAACCGGTGCAAATACCGTTTTTGTAGCAAGAGAGCTAGCGAAGTATTTTAAAGTAAAAGAGCAACTTGTATCTTATGCAGGTTTAAAAGATCGTTTTGCGGTGACAGAACAATGGTTTGGTGTTCATGTCCCAGGAAAACAACTTTTTGATTTACAAGATCTTGATATTGAAGGTGTAGAAGTGCTTGAATACGCTAGGCACAACAAAAAATTACGTACGGGTGCATTAACAGGTAATCGGTTTGAATTAATTTTACGTAATGTAACGAATCTTGAAGAGCTACAGCATCGCTGGAAAGATATAGTGGCACAAGGAGTACCTAATTATTTTGGAGAACAACGCTTTGGGATAGACGGTGGTAATATTGATAAAGCTTTGTCATTATTTTCAGGTACTAAAGTAAAAGATAAAAAGAAACGCGGTATGTATTTATCTGCTGCCAGATCATGTATTTTTAATAGTATTATTAGTGAACGTATTCAACAAAATATTTTCGCTCAATTACAACAAGGTGATGTGTTAATGCTATCAGGCACTCAATCAGTTTTTCATCTTGATGAAGTTGATGAGTCTATTTTACAACGCTTTATAGACAAAGATGTTGATATAACTGCCACAATGTGGGGGGCTGGTGAATTGATGACCTCCGATAAACCTAAGGCGCTAGAAGAAAAAGTCAGTGAAAAATACAATGAATTTTCTCTAGGTTTACCACGATTTGGCTTGAAACAAGAGCGTCGTCGTATTCGCCTGCTTGTACAAGATGCAGATATTCAAGTCTTAAGTAACGAGCAAAATAGCGAGAGTAATCTACCATCCGTAAAAGTTAACTTTACGTTACCTGCAGGCTCATATGCTACTACGGTATTACGTGAATTAATCGACTACCAAGATGGTACGCAACGAGTGCAAGGTTAAATATCAAATGGAATTATTATTAAGTAATGATGACGGCGTACATGCGTTAGGTATTAAAGTACTTTATCAAGAATTAGCTAAGCATTTTAATGTCACTGTAGTTGCACCAGATCGTAATTGTAGTGGTGCCAGTAATTCATTGACTTTGCTTAATCCATTAAGAGCACAAACTTTGGAAAATGGCTTTATATCTGTTAATGGCACACCAACAGATGCGGTTCATCTAGGTGTTAGTCAACTAATGGCTTCTCCTCCCGATCTAGTCGTTGCCGGTATTAATAAAGGCCCTAATTTGGGAGATGATACTTTATACTCAGGTACGGTTGCAGCAGCGACAGAAGGTCGACATATGGGAATACCTGCAATAGCAGTATCGCTACTGGGTAATCATGAGCAGTATTATCAAACTGCTGCTATCATTACCGCCAAAATTATAAAACGTATTCAAAAGCACCCTTTAGCAGTTGATCAAATTCTTAATATAAATGTTCCTGATATTCCTTTAGCTGAAATAAAAGGGATAAAAGTTACTCGTCTTGGACATCGTCATAAAGCGGAAATGATGAAAAAGATGAAGGATCCATGGAAGCGAGATATTTATTGGTATGGTCGGTTAGGAAAAGAACTTGATGGTGGTGACGGAACTGACTTTTATGCAGTAGCTAATAATTATGTTTCGATAACTCCCTTAACGGTTGATATGACTGCACATCAAAGTATAGATAGTATGGCAAAGTGGATAAGTGAAGTAACCTTATGATAAGTAATAGCATGAATAACCGCGTACGTGGCAAGTCAAAGCGAAGTGGCGAACTACTCGCGCAAAAACTACAAGCTGAAGGGATAACTAACCCTTTTGTGTTACAAGCAATTGCAAATTCACCTCGTCATATTTTTATACCAGAAATCCTTGCTCACAAGGCTTATGATAATACTGCTTTACCTATAGGGCAGGGGCAAACTATTTCACAGCCATATATTGTTGCAAAAATGTCAGAACTCGTCCTTGGTGAAAAAGGAAGCAAAATAAGTAGCATCCTTGAAATAGGGACAGGTTCTGGGTACCAAACCTCCATTTTAGCGCAAATTACTGACAAGGTTTATTCTGTAGAGCGCATTAAGTCATTACAGTTTCAGGCAAAGCGCTGTTTACGAGCTATGGATCTACACAATATATCAATGAAGCATGGTGATGGCTGGCAAGGGTGGGTTAGTAAGGCACCATTTGATGCGATAATAGTTACGGCTGGTGCAGCAAGTGTACCAGAAGCGTTATTAGCGCAACTAGTTGATGGAGGACGCCTAATTATTCCTGTTGGAGAAGAAACACAAATTTTAAAGATAATTACCCGTTGTGGTGATAGTTATAGTGAACAACAAGTAGAAGCAGTGCGCTTTGTACCATTAATACCAGGAGATTTATTATAATGAAATTGTTCACTGCAATTTATGATTGGACACTAAAATGGGCTGAACATAAATTTGCCCCACGTATGCTTGCACTTTTAACATTTGCTGAATCTGTTTTTTTTCCTATTCCACCCGATGTACTTTTAGCACCGATGGTTTTAGCTAAACCCGACAAAGCATGGCGTTTAGCTACGTTAACTACAGTTTCTTCTATTTTAGGAGGGGCTGTTGGATATATATTAGGTTATCTAATGTTTGAACCATGGATACAGCCTCTTATTACTCAATTTGGCTACCAAGCACGCTTTGATACTGCAATGACTTGGTTTGGTGAATGGGGTGTGTGGGTTGTATTTATTGCTGGCTTTTCTCCCATCCCTTATAAATTATTTACAGTAAGTGCAGGCTTCCTTCAGATGGCTTTCTTACCATTTCTATTGGCATCAGCCATCGGTCGGGGATTAAGGTTCTTTCTCGTTGCTGGACTTATTCAATGGGGCGGTAGTGCAATGGAGAAAAACCTACGTAAATGGGTTGATGTATTAGGTTGGGGATTAGTTGCGCTGATTATTATTGCTTATTTTGTTTTACGTTGATCAGTTAAATCTCACGCTTATATGGTAACTAAATACTTTAATAACATTTGTACTGATATTCCTTGTAGCCTTAAATTAGGCATTACAAGTAAGAATATGCATCAGTTTTTAAAAGTACTTTGTTGTATTTTTATTTCAATAAATCTTTTTGCTTGTTCCTCAAGAGAAAAGCCTGCACCTGTCATAAACATATACGGCAGCGCTCCTTTAAAAAAGAGTGTAAAAACCAGTATCAGCACTAAAGAGTACACTGTACGTTCTGGAGAAACATTGTATTCCATCGCGTGGAGAGCTAATTCTGACGTGCGAAAAATAGCTAAATTGAATGGTATTAAACCGCCTTATCATATTTATTCGGGGCAAAAATTATTTTTAGTCTCTAAAAACAAAAGGAAAAGTTCGAAAGCTAGTAGTAGCAAGCACTCGAGCAAAAAGCAGACTAAAAGCTCTAATCTGACCAGTGACAAAGTGACTAAAAAGACTGTTGCATCTTCTAAAAAGCAGGCGTATGGTGAAAATATAAACAGAAAGAAAACAGTACAAAATGAGTCACCAAAAGAAAATTTTTCACAAAAAATTAGTCGTTGGCAGTGGCCTGTAAAGGGTAATATTATTGCAAAATTTTCTTCTAGAGCTCAGGGTAATAAAGGGATAGATATTGCAGGACGCCGTGGTACTAATATTAGATCAGCGGCAAATGGTAAGGTTGTATACGCAGGTAGCGCATTAAGAGGATATGGCAAGTTAGTTATTATAAAGCACAATGATGATTATCTTAGTGCTTATGCTCACAATGATAAAATTTTAGTTAAAGAGCAGCAACAAATTAAGTCTGGAGATGTTATTGCTAAAATGGGTAATACCGATGCTCAAAGAGTCATGCTTCATTTTGAAGTGAGGTTTCGAGGTAAGTCGGTAGATCCATTAAAGTATTTACCAAAAAATCAATAGGGTGACTTTTTGGTAAAGAACAACATTGAAAGCTCAATAATGGTAAATAAAATTGGAAAATAACTGGATAAGGACTGAATATTTATAATTAATATCACTTTGTTACTTTAGGGAGAACACTATGGTAAAACAAGAAAAAAAAGCCACAGTACTGAAAGGTAAAGAAGATGTATCGTCAAACTTAGATGCAACTCAAATTTATTTAAGTGAAATTGGATTCTCTCCTCTGCTGAGCGCAGAGGAAGAAGTTTACTTTTCTCGTCTATCTCTTAAAGGGGATGAACCCTCTAGAAAACGTATGATTGAAAGCAATTTACGTTTAGTCGTTAAAATTGCGCGACGATATAACAATCGTGGCTTACCTCTACTTGATTTAATTGAAGAAGGTAATTTAGGTTTAATTCGAGCGGTAGAGAAATTTGATCCCGAGCGTGGGTTTCGATTTTCAACCTATGCTACATGGTGGATCCGCCAAACGATTGAACGAGCAATTATGAACCAAACTCGTACTATTCGTTTACCAATTCATGTAGTTAAAGAATTAAATATATATCTACGTACTTCCCGCGAGCTTGTTCAGAAACTTGATCATGAACCTACAGCTGAAGATATTGCAAGCTCTCTTGATCGTCCCGTTGCTGATGTAACAAAGATGCTGCGCTTAAATGAACGAATTACGTCTGTTGATACGCCTTTTTCTGGAGACTCTGATAAAGCGTTACTTGAAGTTATTGCGGATGAGAAAAGTAGTGGCCCTGAAGGTGACTTACAGTCAGAAGATATGAGCAATAATATTGTGAGTTGGCTTAACGAGTTAAACTCAAAACAAAGAGAAGTTTTAGCTAGACGTTTTGGATTAATGGGTTACGAAGCAGCAACCCTTGAACATGTAGGACGCGAAATTGGTTTAACACGGGAGCGAGTTCGCCAAATTCAAGTTGAAGCACTGAAACGACTTCGTGATATATTAAGTCAACAAAACTTATCTATAGAGACTATATTTGAAATGTCTTAACTGATAATTTTCATCACAATCTGGTTTTGTACTGTTATGACTAAGCTAAAAGGCTGTAAAATAATATTTTACAGCCTTTTTTAATATCGTTAATTAAAGTTTAGCTTTTAGTTCAAATAGCAAATCTAATGCTTGTTTTGGGGTGATGTCATCAACATTAAGCTCTCGTAATGAGTCAAGTGCAGGATGATCTTCTGCTACTAATGTAAGTTGCTCAAAGCTTGATGGCTGCTCTGGTAATACTGAAGCAGACTGCTTATTTTCTAATTCAGATAAGCGCTGTTTAGCACGATTGATTACTGTTTTGGGAACACCTGCTAACTGAGCAACTTGTAAACCAAAGCTTTTACTTGCAGCACCTTCTTGAATTGCATGCATAAAAATAATGTTATCATTGTGCTCCATCGCATCTAAATGAACATTAGCAAGAGTTTTTATTTGATCTGCAAGTAAAGTTAATTCGAAATAATGGGTAGCAAATAAGGTAAAAGCTTGAGTCTTTAAAGCAAGCATTTCAGCACAGGCCCAAGCTAGCGATAAACCATCATAAGTGCTTGTACCTCGACCTATTTCATCTAGTAGCACTAAACTTCTATCTGTCGCATTATGTAATATATTTGCAGTCTCGGTCATTTCAACCATAAAAGTTGAACGACCACTCGCTAAATCATCTGAAGCACCAATACGGGTGAATATACGGTCTACCATGCCAATATTTGCGGCATCTGCAGGTACAAAGCAACCAATGTGAGCAAGTAATACTATTAATGCTGTTTGTCGCATATAAGTTGATTTACCTCCCATATTTGGACCTGTAATGATGAGCATTTTACGTTGTTCAGTTAAAACAACAGGGTTTGCAATAAATGCATCATTTGTCATTTGCTCAACAACAACATGTCTACCTGCATCAATATGAATACCTGCTTCACTTGATAATGTTGGTTTTACATAGTTAAGGCTTTGAGCTCGCTCAGCAAAGTTTGTTAGTACATCAAGTTCGGCAACCGCTTGGCTTAATGTTTGTAATTGTGCTAATTCAGGTAATATTTTGTCAAAGAGCTCTTGGTATAATTGTTTCTCTAATGCTAAAAACTTACCTTGAGCACTTAGTACCTTCTGCTCATGCTCTTTTAATTCTTCAGTAATAAAACGCTCATTATTTTTTAATGTTTGTCGGCGAATATAATCTTCAGGTACATCACTAGCTGCACTTCTACTGATTTCTATAAAGAAACCGTGAACTTTATTGTAGCCAACTTTCAACGAGTGAATACCTGTACGATCTTTTTCTCTTTGCTCTAGCTGTGCTAAAAACTCAGTAGCTCCGTCACTTAAGTCGCGAAGTATATCTAATTCTTGGTTGTAACCAGGAGCGATTACACCGCCATCACGAATCAATACAGGCGGACTTTCAATTATCGCTTTTTCTAGTAACTCTTGCATAACTGGAATAGGTTGAATAAGTGTCGCTAACGTTGCAACATAACCTGTTGATACCGTATTGATGCAGCTTTGTAGTAAAGGTAGTTGCTGTAGAGCAAAACGTAAACGAGCAAAATCGCGTGGCCGTGCTGAGCCTAAAGCTATACGAGAAACAATTCGCTCTATATCACCTAAGCCTTTGAGAATAGGTTGAATCTCATGATGTAGTTCTGTTGCTAAAATTTGGGTTATGGCATCTTGTCTATTATCTAATGTAGTTAAGTCACGCAATGGAAAGTGTAGCCAGCGTTTTAATAAACGAGAACCCATAGGCGTTGATGACTTATCTAAGATAGCTGCTAAGGTATTTTCTGTGCCGCCATGTAAGTTTTGCGTTAACTCTAAATTACGTCGAGTAGCGGCATCAAGCACTACACCCAAGTTTGCAGATTCTGTTACTATCGCACGAATATGTGGCAATGCAGTGCGCTGAGTATCTTTAACATATTGAAATAAACAACCGGCAGCAGATAAACCTAATAGCTTATCTTCAACCCCAAATCCTGTTAGCTCCTTAGTATTAAATTGCTTATTTAATAGTGAAGTTGCCGTATCAATGTCAAACTCCCACTCGGGGCGTCTGCGTAAACCTTTGTATTGCTCTACAAGTGAAAAGTTACTCAAGGTTTCAGGGTATAATAATTCGGCAGGTGTAAGTCGTTGTAATTCAGCCTGTAACTGTTCACTTGTTTGAGGCTCAGTTATTACAAAGCGACCACTTGCCATATCTAAATAGGCTAAGCCAAAATCAGCATCTGAAGACTTTTTTGATTTAGCATGGTTTTCAACAATCGCGACTATAAGGTTATCTTGTCTGTCAGTTAATAATGCTTCATCACTTAATGTGCCGGGAGTTATCACGCGTACGACTTTTCGCTCAACGGGACCTTTACTTGTAGCTGGATCGCCAATTTGTTCGCAAATAGCAACTGATTCACCTAACTCAACTAATTTAGATAAATAGTTCTCAACTGCATGATATGGAACTCCTGCCATAGGAATAGCATTACCGCCCGTTTTGCCTCTTGCTGTTAAAGATATGTCTAATAAATCAGATGCTTTTTTGGCATCGTCAAAGAACAATTCATAAAAATCTCCCATACGATAAAAAATTAATATGTCAGGGAATTCCGCTTTAATTGTTAAATATTGACGCATCATCGGTGTGTGTGAGGAAAGATCGGTATTTGCTGTTGTCATGAATATAGTAACTGTCTTGTTATTATTGGGGATCGTGTTTTGTAAGTTGAGATTATGCCATAAATGGGTGAGGAAAATCATGACTATTTGATGATCAGCAATAAAGCTAATTGCTAGTATTTCAGGGTAATAGTCAGTTCTTATCTCGTTAAAACTCCTCTGATTATTATGCGAAAAACTATAGTATGCGAATACATACTTGTTATTTTTCTATTAGAGACTAAGAGAATAGTGTTAAAGGTGTTATTAAAATCTTGTGTGCTACTACTGAAATATTAGGAATTGAAAGGCAAAGTATATTACTTGATTGAGAGTAGTATCCTACAGTAAATAATTTAATGGATAAAACAATTTTACTCGAGTTGTTTTATGTTAATAACTTTTTTTATGTAAATGCTAAAAAGTTATAAAGTGTGCTTTTTTACTTCTAAATCAAATGATTAAAAGTATAGTTTTTTTGTTTTTATATTAAGTTTTAAAAAAAAGCATAAAAAACTTGATACTGTACGACCATACAGTATACTTGTCTCATTAAAACGAAATAACAGAATAATTCTGGAGCAAAAAATGAAAGACGATAAAGAAAAAGCACTATCAGCAGCGTTAAGTCAAATTGAGAGACAATTTGGTAAAGGCTCAATTATGAAGCTTGGCGATAACAATACGATGGATGTAGAAACGATCTCTACAGGCTCTTTAAGTTTAGATATTGCTCTAGGTGCTGGTGGCTTGCCATTTGGTCGTGTTGTTGAGGTTTATGGTCCTGAATCAAGTGGTAAAACAACGTTAACACTTGAAGTGATTGCACAAGCACAAAAAGAAGGTAAAGTTTGTGCTTTTGTTGATGCTGAGCATGCACTTGATCCAATTTATGCTGAAAAGCTTGGTGTTAATATTAATGAGCTACTTGTTTCTCAACCAGATACTGGCGAACAAGCGTTAGAAATTGTAGATATGCTAACACGATCAGGTGCCATCGATGTTATCGTTGTTGACTCGGTTGCAGCATTAACGCCAAAAGCAGAGATTGAAGGTGATATGGGTGATTCACATATGGGCTTACAAGCACGTATGTTATCGCAAGCTATGCGTAAATTAACGGGTAACTTGAAAAAATCTAATACTATGCTTATTTTCATTAACCAAATTCGAATGAAAATTGGTGTGATGTTTGGTAACCCTGAGACAACTACTGGTGGTAACGCATTAAAGTTTTATGCTTCAGTTCGTTTAGATATTCGTCGCATTGGTGCGGTAAAAAATGGCGATGAAATTGTGGGTAATGAAACACGCGTTAAAGTTGTTAAAAACAAAATAGCACCTCCATTTAAACAAGCTGAATTTCAAATCCTATATGGCCAAGGTATTAATAACTTAGGTGAGTTAATTGATTTAGGCGTTAAAAATGGTTTTGTTGAAAAAGCCGGCGCATGGTATAGCTGCAATGGTGAACGTATTGGCCAAGGTAAAGCGAATGCATCTAAGTACTTGGAGGAGCATCCTGAAATGGCACAAGATGTAGATGCAAAATTAAGAGAGTTATTTTTGAGCAAGCCTGATAAAGCAGCTGCTGAAGAAAGTGAAGCTGTTGAACAGCTGTAATCGATAAAACACGAGTATTTTTAAATAGTCTTTATTGCTAAATAGAGGCTATTTAATTTTAGTTTACCTATATTTAGTCAGAGGGCACAGCGCCGGAGATTAGCCAAGTTAAATCATTTCAATCACTACTGCTATCCCCTTATCGCATATTCTATGTTGATTAAGCACCTCAATTTTGAACTTACACTAAAAATTTATTTATAATTAAAGCTGCATGATATTATTATTTTTTATTGCACAAGTGAGATTTTTCTTAGTTATGAATTGTCGCTGATGTTTATATAATTATTTAATATAATCAATACTACTTACCACCACCCCCAATCTTATTTTAGTTGTTGAATGTCTGTTTTTTGAGTGATTAGATATCTAAATTTAGGTTTTATCTAAATATTCGATGTTTTTTGGTACTTTGATTACTTATATGCTAACTTACTGTTCGCATTATATAATTTACTTAAAAGGGACTTTAAATGCTTCGTAATATATATTCTTTTATTTTAGTTGTTGGTTTATCTGCTTGTGGTGGTTCAGGCTCTGATACTAATAATAGTAAAAATCCAAATACGCTATCGATACAAATGATTTACCAAGATGAGTGTGGTAATGAAACTTTCGCATCTGATTCAGCTTTATTAGTTCACAATAGTGACTATTCTAATAAAACAACGCTTTATGCTAATGATAATGGTCAAATTAGTTATCAAACTAATGAGAAGAATATAACCATATCTTTGATTTCTCGTGGTCAAGCTGAAATTAGTGGTGTTAAACCAATTTATGTAAGTACTATTGTTGACCAACCGGTTATTGATAAGGGTATTTATAAACTATACACAAGAGAATCATCAAGTTGTGAGTGTACTACGCCTTCTTTTGATGTATTCACACCTGCCAGAATGGGAGAACGGGCAACAACATCAGTAAGTGGCTACGTAGCACGAGGTTTTATCGATAGAAGAACTTCTTACAGCTCTATTTCCGACTATGAATTTTGTAAAACTGTCGATGGCGATTGGCCGATCGTTTCAATCTTATCTACATTCTCTAATCCTAATGAGTCTTATGGTGTGCTATTGCGTGATTTAAGCTTATCTAGTTATGATGCTACAGAGCCTGGAACGCTAGTTTCTATTGCTTCTGATTTACCAAATAGACAAGTGTCTAGCTTTATTGATGGTAAGTTTCTATTCACTAACTCCTCTTATTTTGAAAGTACACCATTATTTGGTTTTGATACTGAGCAAACTGAATTTTATCGTGTATCTGGATTTGACTTTGTTGATATTGCTGATGTGCAAGATGTAGATAGTGCTTACTTATTTACATTGAATACTGCTTACACTAATGATTTAGAGCAAACATTTGATTTAGTATCACCGGTGATAGATTACACGCGCTTATTCGATATTCTTATCAGTGAAAGTGGCCGGTATGACCTATCTGACATCCAAGGTTTAGATTTTATAACTACTTATATCACAGGATCTAATTACTCGGGGGTAATTTTTGATTGGTCTATCACCGCACCAGTATCTGGTAATGTTCCACAAATTGATAATATTGATATAAGCGAATTTATTAGTGATAGTGAACTGGAGAATAGCATTACCTCGCTGAGACTTAATGCAGGTGTTATAGATTATAAAGGTATTAATGGGTATCAAGATTACCAAACAAAAACTGTTGGTCGTGAATTAGCTGATTTAGCTAATCCTGAGTGGAATAAAGCACATCGTATGTCATTTAACATCGAAACAAACAATGTAGACTTTACCAGTTTAAATAAAGTTATCCCAACTAAGGAAGCTTTGAAAAGCAGCATAAAAGGAAAAAGTCAGACAGTTAATAATTTATCTAAGCGATTAGTTAATAACTTATAAACAGGTAATTGAAAGTAATAAAGGTTATTTGATAAATATTAAAGCCGATAATCATAGACATCGGCTTTAATATTAATTGATTCAACTTTATATGTTAAGGGGGTTTTTAGTTACTTTATTCTCTTTTCAATACAACCAATATAAATCATTTCTCATATAAGTAATCGATCCCTGCAATATAATTCTAATTAACTATAATGCTTAATGTGGCTAATAACGTAAGATGTTTCTGTTTCAATACCTTAAAATATAGACTTAATTGCATGAGAGTATTGAACTCTTAGGAAAAAAATTGAGCTCTATAATTTATGTTAAGAAAACTGAAATCTGATTGCCTAATTTTAATAAGTAGTTAATTTTTACTTGATGGTTATATCTCATAATAAATCATTTAGCCATCTATACGTTTAGAAGTTGACATATCTAGCAATCTAAGTAATATTAGATTATTGCTAGTTTATGTGTCTTTTTATAATAGGTGTCCTATGCCGATTAAAATTCCTGATCAATTACCCGCGTTATCAATTCTAGATAATGAAAATATTTTTGTTATGTCAGAAAATAGAGCTGCATCTCAAGAAATACGCCCAATGCAAGTTGCTATTTTAAATTTGATGCCAAATAAAATTGAGACTGAAGTGCAAATATTGCGCATGTTATCTAATACACCATTGCAAATAAATATTGAATTTCTTCGTATACATAAAAATATTTCTAAAAATACACCAGAAGAGCATTTAGAAAATTTTTATCATTTATTTGATGACATTAAGCACAAACAATATGATGGTTTAATTATTACAGGAGCTCCACTTGCTTTACTTGATTATTCGCAAGTGAAATTTTGGGATAAAATCTGTGAAGTATTTGATTGGGCTGAAAAAAATGTTACATCAACCATGTTTTCGTGCTGGGCAGCTCATGCAGCGTTGTATCATCATTACGGTATAAATCGTCACTTGCGTAAAGACAAGCTTTCAGGTGTGTTTAAACATAAACCTCTTGACCCAAAAGAACCGTTAACTCGTGGCTTTGATGAAAACTTTAATGTTCCACATTCCCGCTATGGTTATATTGACAAAGCAGATTATGAGAGTATTCCGGGAGTTCAAATATTAGCCGAATCTGAAGATGCTGGCGTGTATCTAGCTGCAAGTAAAAATAAGCAACAAGTGTATTTAACAGGACACCCTGAATACGATACGAGTACATTACATGAAGAGTATGTACGTGACTGTACTAATAGTCTTGATGCCGCTATACCTCAAAATTATTATCAAGATGATGATGCGAATAAAGCACCCGTTGGATCATGGCGTAGTCATGGTAGTTTACTCTTCACTAATTGGTTGAACTACTACGTTTATCAAATGACACCGTATCAACTAGATGCATCGAATATGAGAGCTATCCACCCTGATACTATTATTTAAGTAATTACTGAAACATCAACTACTATAATTAAGTAGTTGATGTTATTAGCCTGTCAGTCGTTAAGTAACACATTAAAATGTACGGAAAATAATATGAAAAAATCATCATCATTTGCTTTGTTTGAGCAACAACTAGCCAAAAATATCTTACTATTGGATGGTGCCATGGGAACCATGATCCAAGCGTATAAGTTTGAAGAGCAAGATTTTCGTGCTGAACGTTTTGCAGATTGGCATACTGATGTGAAAGGCAATAACGATATGTTAGTGCTTACTCAGCCAGAAGTTATTAAGGCTATTCATCTTGAATACCTTGAAGCTGGTGCGGATATTCTTGAAACAAACACTTTTAATGCGACAACGATTGCCATGGCTGACTATGACATGGAAGAGTACAGCGCAGAAATCAACCGTGTTGCTGCTCAAATAGCTCGTGAAGCTGCAGATGAATATAATAAGAAAACACCTGAACGCCCTCGTTTTGTAGCAGGGGTTTTAGGGCCAACTAACCGTACCTGTTCAATTTCTCCAGATGTGAATGATCCAGCCTATCGTAACGTTACTTTTGATGAGCTAAAAGATGCCTATATTGAGTCAACTTTAGCGCTTATTGAAGGCGGTAGCGATATCATATTAATTGAAACAATTTTTGATACCTTAAATGCTAAAGCGGCAATATTCGCGGTAGAAACGGTTTTTGAACAATTGGGCGAACGATTACCTGTAATGATCTCAGGTACTATCACCGATGCTTCCGGACGTACATTGTCAGGGCAAACAACAGAGGCATTTTATAACTCGCTTCGTCATGCAAAGCCTGTTTCATTTGGCTTAAACTGTGCATTAGGCCCTGTTGAATTACGTCAGTATGTTGAAGAGTTAAGTCGAATTTGTGATGTGGCAGTATCTGCTCACCCTAACGCAGGCTTACCTAACGCATTTGGAGAATATGACTTCACTGTAGAAGATATGAATACCCATGTAGAAGAGTGGGCTTCATCAGGCTTTTTAAATATTATTGGCGGTTGTTGTGGTACGACACCAGCACATATTAAAGGCATGGCTGATACCGTTGCCAAAATTGCACCACGTAAAGTGGAAGCACGTGAAATTGCTTGTCGTTTATCTGGTTTAGAAGCATTAACCATTAAAGAGGATAGTCTATTTGTTAATGTTGGTGAACGTACAAACGTTACCGGCTCGGCGATGTTTAAGCGCTTAATTAAAGAAGAAAATTACGACCAAGCCATTGCTGTTGCTTTACAACAAGTTGAAAATGGCGCACAGATTATAGATATCAATATGGATGAAGGTATGTTGGATTCAAAAAATGCCATGGTGCGTTTTTTGAATTTAATTGCTGGTGAGCCAGATATTGCAAAAGTACCGATCATGATTGATTCCTCTAAATGGGACATTATTGAAGCCGGTCTGCAATGTATTCAAGGTAAAGGTATTGTTAACTCTATTAGCTTAAAGGAAGGTGAAGAAAACTTCCGTCATCAAGCTGAACTTCTACGTCGTTATGGCGCTGCTGTTATTGTCATGGCATTTGATGAAGAAGGCCAAGCAGATACCCGAGAGCGTAAATATGAAATTTGTCATCGTGCATATCATATGTTGGTTGATGATATAGGTTACCCAGCAGAAGACATTATTTTTGATCCTAATATTTTTGCTGTAGCTACAGGTATTGAAGAGCACAATAACTATGCAGTAGATTTTATTGATGCCGTTGCAGATATAAAACAAAACCTTCCCCATGCAATGATCTCTGGTGGCGTCTCAAATGTTTCTTTCTCTTTTAGAGGAAATAACCCAGTACGTGAAGCGATCCATGCTGTCTTTTTATACCATGCCATTAAAAATGGTATGGATATGGGCATTGTTAACGCGGGTCAATTAGCTATTTATTCTGATTTACCTGAAAAGCTTAAAAATGCCGTTGAAGATGTTATTCAAAATAGTGATGATGGCGCAACAGAGCGTTTATTAGATATTGCCCAAGAATATCATGGTCAAGCGGGCGGCCAAGCTGCTAAAACAGATTTGGCATGGCGTGAACTGCCTATTAACGAACGTTTATCTCATGCCTTAGTTAAAGGTATCAATGAGTTTATTGTTGAAGATACAGAAGAAGCTCGTTTAGCAGCAGTTCGTCCTTTAGATGTTATTGAAGGGCCCTTGATGGATGGCATGAATACTGTTGGTGATTTATTTGGCGCTGGCGAAATGTTCTTACCGCAAGTAGTTAAGTCAGCCCGTGTAATGAAGCAAGCCGTTGCTCATTTAAATCCATTTATTGAAGCAGAAAAAACAGAAGCAAGTTCAAACGGTAAAATTTTACTCGCCACAGTAAAAGGTGACGTACATGATATTGGCAAAAATATTGTTGGCGTTGTGTTGCAATGTAATAACTATGAAATTATTGACTTAGGTGTAATGGTTTCGTGTGATGATATTTTGCGTGTTGCCAAAGAAGAAAATGTAGACATTATCGGGTTATCAGGTTTGATTACGCCCTCACTTGATGAAATGGTGCATGTAGCCAAAGAAATGAAGCGTCAAAACTTTAATTTGCCTTTATTAATTGGTGGTGCAACTACATCAAAAGCACATACTGCAGTTAAAATTGAACCACAATATGAACACCCTGTTGTGTATGTTTCTAATGCATCACGTTCAGTGTCTGTTGTAAGTAGCTTACTTTCTGATGAACTGCGCCCTGAATTTATGGAAAGGCAGAAAGATGAATACGAGCGTGTACGTGCTCGCCATTATAAAAAAGGCCCACGTTCAAGTTTAATCAGTCTCGAAGATGCACGTGCTAATGCAGCACCAATTAGCTTTGAAAACTACACACCTAAAAAGCCAAATAAATTAGGCGTGACAGTGCTTGATGATATTGATTTAAATGTTGTCAGAAACTATATCGACTGGACGCCATTTTTTATGACGTGGCAGCTATCGGGTAAATATCCGCTTATTTTGAAACATGACGTTGTAGGTGTTGAAGCAACAAAACTATTTAATGATGCTAACGCGATGCTTGATGATGTTATTAACAATAAAAAAATAACAGCGAAAGGAGTCTTTGGTTTATTCCCGGCGAATAGCAATGTTGATGATATTATCGTTTATACGGATGAAACACGCACTGAAAGGTTGTCTCGTTTACATCAACTACGTCAGCAAAGTAAAAAACCAGCAGGGCAATACAACCGCTGTTTGTCTGATTATATTGCTCCTCAAGAAACTGGTATTGAAGACTACATTGGCGCCTTTGCAGTATCGTCAGGTTTTGGTGCTGATGACTTAGTAAAAGCATTTGATGCTGAGCATGATGCCTACAACTCAATATTACTTAAAGCGGTTGCTGATCGTTTAGCTGAGGCAAGCGCAGAGTATTTACACGAGAAAATTCGTAAAGAATATTGGGGGTTTGCTCCTGATGAAAATTTAGATAACGATGAATTGATTCGTGAAAGTTATCAAGGAATACGTCCTGCACCAGGTTATCCTGCTTGTCCTGAGCATACTGAAAAGGGCATATTGTGGGAGTTACTAAATGTTGAAGAAAATATCGGCATGGAACTTACATCAAGTTACGCTATGTGGCCAGGAGCCGCAGTAAGCGGTTGGTATTTCTCACATCCTGACTCTAAGTACTTTGCTGTTGCTAAATTGGCAAAAGATCAGGTACTTGATTATGCAGCTCGTAAGGGGATGACGATAGAACAAGCCGAACGTTGGTTATCTGCAAACTTAGATTATGAGCCAGAGTAAACTGGTTTAAAAATAAAAGGCTGTACCATGAATATGGTGCAGCCTTTTTTTTGGTCGCTTTATTTGTAAGTTTTATACTATTACAAATACTTCATTAAGCTTATTGTGCTGTTTGATATAAATCTGTTTGTGGTACAACAAACTTATCATTTAATTTGGCTGATAAAATACCTTTACGGTGTGCTAGTGCTGATTGTAGTTTTTTTGTAACTTTTGCAATGGCAACATAAAGTTGTTTGTCTGAAGCATTTACAGTTACTTTCTCACCTTCATACAAAGTGGTAACTTCAAGTTTTTGTAAATGCGGCTCAACAGTTATTGTTGAGTCTATTGTCATAATTGACGGATAATGCTTAGAGATTTTAGCAAACTTATTTTCGATAGATTGCTTGATACCTTCCGTTATTTCAACATGGTGCCCAGAAATTTTAATCTTCATAGTCTTACCTCTTTTGTTATCTTTGTCTCTTTTCCAATTTCATAATCCTCCATCATTCATAAAATTGCAATAAAAAAATGGTAGGTAAATGCAATTAAATGTAATTAATTATTTAGTAGTCAAAAGCAAAATAAAACACTGATATTAAGTAAAGTAATCTAGTCAATTTCTATTAAAAACAATTGGTTTTTAGCTTACTAATGTCAATTTTTCCGTAAAGACATTAATAAAATAGCTACTGTTAACTAGTTTTAGTTAATTTGCTTTACATGTTACTTTATCACGTTTTTTTGATGGTGCGTTTTGTGGTTTTTAATAAATGTTCTTAAAGGAATAATAGCTTTACTTACTTGTATTAATCTGATTGTTTTTATTTATTAATGGTTTGTTAGTTATTGTTGATTAAGTTTACATATAAATAACTAGAGAGAACTCTTGAAAGTGTAATTGTGATAATATAACATCTTTGCCCTGTTGTTATATTATCACATTTTGTATTCCGCAATTAAGAGGCATCATGAAAAAGTTATCTGGAATTATGAGCGCACTACTTGCTATATCAGCAAGTGCTCAATTACATGCAGCACAAGTTCAAGGGACAATAGTTAATGAAAAGGGCTCTGCAATAGCTGGAGCTAAAGTGAAGGTGATGGGAACAGGTAATGTTGCTATTACTAATGAGCAAGGATCATTTGTTTTACCTGTAAAAGCAGGCCAGTATGAATTACATGTAGTTGCAAATGACTTTGTTCATGAAAATGTAAATATTGTGATTGCTGATAAGCAAAGTCTGCAACTAAATATATCATTAGACAAATCACCAATTGAAATTATTGATGTTAGCGCAACCCCTTTTCATAGTTCAAATATTGAATCAGCTCTACCCATCACAGTACTGCACGGTGAAAGCTTACGGATGCGCCAAGAAAGTACGCTAGGTGACACTTTGAATAAAGAAGTTGGTGTACATAGCAGCTTCCATGGTGGTGTTGCAAGTACGCCAATTATTCGTGGTTTGGATGGCCCTAGGGTTTTAGTAACTCAAAATGGCTTAGATGCAGGTGATGCTTCACGAGTTGGCCCAGACCATGCCGTATCTACTGAAACATCGACAACTGAACGTATTGAAGTACTTCGTGGTCCAGCGACATTATTTTATGGTAGTGGCGCTATTGGCGGTGTTGTAAACCTCGTTGATGAAAGAATTCCACGAAGTATTGAAACAAAAGGAGAATGGCTTACCGAGTATAATAGCAGCGATGAACAAAGCTTAGTGTCAGGATCAATTAATACAGGTAAAGGAAACTTTGCAGTACATGCAGATGGTTTTTATCGAGATAGCGAAAACTATCAAATACCAGATAAAAATGGCATTGATGAGATAGCTAATTCTGCTGCTGAATCAAGTGGTTTCACGCTAGGTACTAGTTATTTGTTAGATAATGGGATTGTTGGTGTTTCCTATCAATCATTAGATCAAGAGTATGGTATTCCAGGTCATAGCCATGGAGATGAAGAGGTTGAGGTACTGTCTGATTTAAAACAAAACCGCTGGCAACTGCTTAGCGAACTTAATTTTGAAGATGACTTCATAAAGTCAATTAACGCCAAAGTAGCTTATACAGATTACCGCCACAGTGAATTAGAAGTTGGCGTTGTAGGCACCACGTTTGATAATGAAAGCTTAGAAGCACGGGTTGAGTTACTACACCAAGACTTTTGGAACTGGCGTGGTGGCCTAAGCATACATTATAAACAGAGTGACTTTACTGCTGTCGGTGAAGAAGCTTTTACCCCACCTTCTGAAACAAGTTCAATAGCTTTAGCTTGGATAGAAGAACGACATTTTGGTGATCTTTTATTACAGTTAGGTGCGCGTATTGAGCGTACCGAAATAAGCGCAGATAAAGTACGTTTACCAGAGCTTGAGCTTGTTGAAGATCACGCTGCCCATGAAAATGAAATACATGATCACAACGAAGATAGTGAACATGCCCACGAACAAGAAGGGGTAACACGTAACTTCACTGTTAAACATGTTTTTACACCCGTTAGTCTTTCTGCAGGTATTGTTTGGGATTTTACTGATGGTTATAACTTAGGGCTGTCATTATCACATTCAGAGCGTGCACCTTCAGCTGCTGAGTTATTATCATTTGGACCACATATTGGTACAGGCTCATATGAGGTAGGCGCTTTATTTTCATTACATGATGATCACGGAGAAATACCTCACTTTGGGTTAACACAAACCGATATAGTGATGGAGAAAGCTAACAATATTGATTTAAGTTTTCGTAAATTTAAAGGTGATTTTGGCTTCATATTTAATGTTTTTTATAACCAAATTGATGACTATTATTACGAACAAGCAACCAGCTTATCAGCGGGCGATGGTCATGATCATAGTGGACATAATCACGGTGAAGAAGAGGCCCATACGCTACCTTTGTATATTTTTACTGCGCAAGACGTCACATTACATGGCTTTGAAGCTCAAGCCGTTTGGCAAGTTACAGATGAGTTTGCATGGCGAATACAGGGCGATATTATTCGCGCTCGCTTAGATAGTGGCAGTGAACTACCACGTACACCACCAGCACGAATCGCAACAGAGTTTAGCTACCAAGGTGAAAGTGTTTCAGCAGACTTATTTGTGAGTCATTACTTTGAGCAAACTCATACCGCAGCATTTGAAACCTCAACAAATAGCTATGTCATAGTTGATGCCAATATAAATTATCACTTTGCTTTAGGGCAACAAGATTTAGCTTTATATCTCAAAGGTAAAAATTTAACAGATGAATATGCTCAAGTGCATACATCTTTCTTGAAAGACCTAACGCCTTTAGCTGGACGATCTATTGCTGTTGGTATTCGAGGCTCATTTTAACTTTACCTCTATCACTGGAAATGTATCAATTTAACAAGGAATATCATGAAAAAATTTAATTTAAAAACATTAGTCATCGCGTGTGCCATGACTACGTTAGTTGCTTGTGGTGACAGCGAAACTAAAATTACTGAAATTGCACCAACGCCAACACCTACAGATGACGGTCACGATCATGACCATAGCGTCGAGTTAGGCAAAGGGCGCTTAGCCATTGCTGAAGTAGATCAAGCAGTTATACATTTTTTTGATTTAGAAAATAACAGCCTAGTAGAATCTTTAACAATTACCAATCCCGCTGAATATTTATATTCAAGCCCTGAAAACCGTTATGCTGTTGCTGTGCAGCGTTCATTTGATACCGTTGAGTTTATTGATGGTGGCGTATGGCAAGAGTTACATGGGGATCATTATGATCAACATAGTGATGCACCAGTATTAACAAGTTTTAGTTTGAATGATGTTAAGCCAACGCACTTTGTTCCTCGTGGTGAACAAGCAGCTGTTTTTTTTGATGGTAATAAAGACACTGGTGTTAATGCGGGTTTAAGCTTATTGAGTGATGAAAGTATAGGTGAAGAAAGAGTCATTGCTGAACATCACTTTGATACTTACATGCATGGTACTGCAGAAATACGTGGGGAGTTTGTTTTAACTACAATACGTGATAGTGAGTCTGAAAGTAGCTTACCTGAGCAAGTAGTTGTATTAGAAGTTCATGGAGATCACTTTCATCAAGAACAAGTCTTTGCAACAGATTGCCCAGCTTTACATGGTAGCTTTCAAACAGATGATTATATCGCTTTTGCTTGTGGTGATGGGATATTAGCAATTGAGCAACAAGGTAATACGTTTACTGAGCAGAAAATTAGTAACCCGATAGATATGCCTGAGGGTGCGCGAATTGGCACATTATTAGGCAGTAAAGAAAATAATATTATGATAGGTAGGGCAGGTACCGATTTCTTTTTAATCGATTTGGCAGCGCAAAATATTTCTCCATTTAATTGGCAGCAAGAAGAAGGTTTAACAAGAGTAACTTATGCTTTTGATGGGCATAATGAACATATGCTAATACTTGATAATCAAGGGGATTTGAATCTCTATTCGGCAGAAAATGACTGGCAATTTGAAACGAGTATTGAAGTTTTTGACACACTAGCAGATGATGCAAAGCCTTTAATCGTATCATCAAAAGCACATGAACTTGTGTACATTATTAATGGACAAGAAGTGACGACAGTTGATTTACATGAAGGGTTGGTTGTCGATTATTTTGATCTAAGTTTTGTACCGGGTAAAGCAGCATGGCTAGGTGTTGCTGCTGAAGAAGAACACTAATAAAGCTATTTATATAATGGCTTAAAAAAAGGAGTGTATGGCTTGCTGGCTATACACTCCTTTTTTGCGATAAGCTTTGTTAGACTTATTTAAATTGTCTCTCAAAGAAGTTCATGATTGTTTTGTTCAGATGAACTTTTACCTTTTTACCACGCATACTGTGTTTACTGCCTGGGTAAGTCATTAACTCAAACAATTTACTTTCATCTTGCAACGTCTTAATCAACTTAGTTGTATTAGTAAATAATACGTTGTCATCTGCCATTCCATGGTAAATCATCAAAGGGCCATTTAAACCAGAGACATAAGGAAATACGCTAGACTTATCATAACCGTCTTCATTTACTTGCGGATGATTTAAGTAACGCTCAGTATAATGGGTATCGTAAAGTAACCAGTCTGTAACGGGCGCGCCACTCACTCCAGCTTTGAAATAATCACCAGCTTTGAACATGCTCATTAGTGTCATATAACCACCATAAGAGTGGCCAAATACACCTATACGATCTTTATCAACAAACTCTAGAGAATGAAGATATTCAACACCAGTTCTTTGATCAGCAACTTCTATATCTCCTAGTTTTTCATAAATAGGAAACTCAAATGCTGTACCACGATAGTTTGAACCCCGATTATCAAGTTGGAAGACAATATAACCTTGTTGGAGCATATATTGCGTCATATCTGCACCTTGCCAACTGTTTTTCACTAATTGCGCATGTGGTCCACCATATACGCGTACAATAACCGGATACTTTTTACCTGGTACCATGTTGTCAGGTTTGTATAACTTGTAATAAAGAGGTGTTGCTCCATCATTAGCAGTTAATGTGCCAAATTTTGGTTCTACTAACTTATCGTAGTAAGGGGAAATAGGGTGCTCTGGACTTACTTTATTTTCTTCTAACCAGGTAAGATGCTTACCATTTGATTGATGCAAACTCACTTGTGTTGGTGTTGAAATGCTAGAGAAACTATCAATATATGTATTACTATCTTGGCTAAAGTTTATGCTGTGAAAACCATTTCGTTTACTAATTCTGGCAACATGTTCAGGTGACTTTCCATTAATAGGTACTTGGTATAAATGTCGTTCAAGTGGTGTATCAGCACGACCAGTGAAATATATTAACCCATTTTTTTCATCAACTTGCTTAATTGAGTCAACAACCCATTTTCCCTTAGTAAGCTGATTTATCAACTTACCATCTTTAGAAAAGTGATATAAATGCTTATAGCCATCACGCTCTGAAGCCCAAATAAAAGATTTGCTATCACTTAAAAAAACTAAATCATGATGCAAGTTTAACCAATGGTCTGAATGTTCAGTAAGTAAAGTTTTTTGCTTACGGCTTTTTAGGTTATAGCTTTTTAACTTTAAGGTCTTTTGATCTCTGCTTTGCCATTGGTAAGATAAATTTTTGCTGTCAGGTAACCATTGTACTCTTGGTAGATAAAAGTCATTTTTATTACCTTTTGATGTAGCACCTTGCGCCTTATCTAATTTTACAAAGCGTGTTTTCTTACCTTTAATGTCGGTAACTGCCAGTTTTATTGTGACATTGTTTGTACCAGTTGCGGGATAACGCTGGTCGATTAACTCAATTTTTTCAGCATAAATTTCGTTACGAATAACAACTTGTACAGGCGTTTCATCTACCCGTAAAAAAGCAATATGTTTTTCATCCGGTGACCACCAATAACCGGTCATTCTGTCCATTTCTTCTTGTGCAACAAACTCACTCATGCCATTTTTTATGTTGTTGCTGCCGCCATCTTTTGTTAATTTTTTTTCTTTTAATCTCTCAATATTTAAGACGAAGATATTCTCACCGCGAATAAAAGAAATGTAATTTCCTTTAGGTGAAAATTTTACATCAGTTTCAAATTCACTGGTTTCAGTTAAACGCTTAGCTGTTTTAGTTGCTAAGTGATAATAGTAAACATCGCCATTTAACGGAAATAATAAGGCCGTGCCATCATTAGAAAATTTATATTCCATAATGCCAAAGCCATATATACGTTGGCGTTCACGACGTGCTTTTTCTTCATTAGAAAGTACTTCAGTTCCACTAAAAAGTGCTTGTGAGTCAACAAGTAACTTATTCTCTTTACTTTGCAAGTTGTACTCCCATAAATCATAGCGATTTAGGTTGTCACTTTTGCCTTGTAGGTAAGTGACACGAGATCCATCTGGCGATAATTTCAATGATTTAGGTGTTTGTCCATTTAACGAAGGTGAACTATAGATGCGTTCAATAGACAGTGATTTGTTTGTTTTTTCATTTGTTGTATTTTTTTGATCTTCAGCGAAGGTTTGTTGTGAAGTAAATAAAGCACAAACCATTAAAAATGAAGATAGTTTTAGTTTTTTATTCATAAGTAATTGGTATCTGTTAAGTAACTTTAATAAAGTTAATGTAGAAAAGGGCAAGATGGGTGTATAAATCAAGGTAACTTGTGACTTACTTTTTGTTTATAGCAATTATTCTATGCCTGTTATTGTTTTCTAAATATTATTAAGGAGAACTAATAGACCTATTAAAAAGTAGTTAGTTCCTTATTTAGCTCTTAGCAGTAGGGTGTAAAACAAAACTTTTGTTAAACCTAACCACTAAGAATAACTAAATCTTATGGGTAAGCATTATCTTTAATGCAGTAAACCAATGCAAGGCGCATGATTAGAATTTACAGATATAATTCGGGTTAATGGTATGTGCTTAATAAGTGAGTAGAGGATTATTAAGCACCAAACTTAGCGTTGTAAATAGAGTATTCTTTTAAATTAATCAAGCTTTAGCACGAGAGAATACGTCATGTAATTCACTGACACTTGAGACAGAAATTATTGTTACACCGGGCGTTTCAAGCCTAGGGCTATAATTTCTTTTAGGTAAAATAATTGTTTTGAAGTCATTACGAATGGCTTCTTTAACTCTTTCTTCACCTGAAGGTACAGGGCGTATTTCCCCTGAAAGGCCAATTTCACCGAAAGCAATGGTGTTTGAAGATAAAATAGAATCATTATTAGATGAGATCATTGCTAATACTAGTGGTAAGTCTGCGCCAACATCTTTAGTTAAGTTAACCCCTGAAACTACATTGACATAGATATCGTTACCGCCAATATTTACTCCCATTCTGTTTTGTAAAATAGCTAATAGCATTGACATACGTTTGTAGTCAAAACCAACGCCTCCGCGTACAGGGTTTTCACCGTGTGACTGAGTAACGAGAGATTGAATATTAATTAGTAAAGTTCTACCGCCATCATTTGAAGCATAGGCCATGTTACCGCTAGACTCTATACCGCCTTTTTCTAAAAAAATAGCTGAGGGGTTAATAATGTCCTGCATTCCTTTTGCTGTCATGGCAAATGTTCCTACTTCAGTGGTGTCACCAAAGCGGTTTTTAGATGCGCGCAACGTGCGGTATTTACTGTCATCTTCACTTTCAATTTTGCACATGGTATCGCCAATGTGCTCTAACACTTTTGGTCCTGCCATATCACCAGATTTTGAAACGTGACAAACTAAAATCACTGTTACGCCATGCTCTTTTGCCAGTCGATTTAATATAGCTGCAGATTCTTTAACTTGTGTTACGCCGCCAGGAGCATTGGGGAGAGAGCTTACAAAGGCTGTTTGAATGGAATCAATGATTAAAAATTTGTAGCCTTCAGCTACTACAACATCACAAATTAGCTCAACGTCGCCAGAGTTCATTATATCAATACTGCCAATATCAAGTTGCAACCTAAGACCTCTGTCTCGCACTTGGCTTTTAGACTCTTCTCCAGAGGTATATAAAGCTTTTCCTATTTTACTTAAATTTGAGCAAGTTTTTATTAATAATGTACTTTTACCAGCACCGGGATCGCCTGCGACTAATACAACGGACGCTTCAACAATACCTCCACCTAACACTCGATTAAATTCTGAACTGCCGGTGTCGAAGCGAATTAGCTTGGTATCAGATACCTGACTAAGATTTTCAATTTTAGCATCTTGTTTTGAGTACCCTTTATGCTGTCTTGCGTTAGGAGTGCGCTGGGTAACAGTTTTTGCTTCTTTAAACTCTATTATTGTATTCCACGATCCACAAGAGCATTGACCCAACCATCGTTGATGAGTTTCACCGCATTCACTACACATGTATTGGGTTTTATCTTTTTTTGCCATTATTATCTCGTTATAAATAGTTAGCTAAAATATTATTAAACTGTTTTTATATACAGTGTATCAGTGTCTGGTTAATTTGCAATATCAGTGTTATTTGCTTTTGGTTAATTAGAAGTATTTTTAGAGTAATATTGAAGGGTGTGTATTTTTGCAGCAGCATGGCTAGATAAAGGCGAAAACCATAGCAACAGCCTGATTAAGTGAATATAAAAAAAGAATAGGGTCTGTTGAACTTTCTCGGTTAAATTTTGTTCGAGATAAAAGCGTTTTAATCGCGGCGAGTAGTGTATAGCTTAGTCACTCTAAGCAAACACTACTCAACAATGAATAAGACGCTTTTAGCCGAATCCTTTGGACAGCGTTTGTTGGTTATTTTTACGGCGTTATCGCCTTTTTATGTGGAGTAACCACATGACAAAGCCTCTGCCTTGTATAAATACCCAACAAACTGCTGCAAAAACAATCTCAAAAGATCAACAGACCCTATTATAAAATACTCTTTTTAAATACAGATATTTTGGATTAAGTATTTACTGATTTGATTTCAAGAAAGTCATCGAAACCAAACTCTCCCCACTCGCGTCCATTACCTGATTGTTTATAGCCACCAAACGGTGAAGTATAATAATGTGGAGCACTGTTGATACTTACCATACCGGCACGTATTTTTCTTGCAACATGCTTAGCTCTGTTTTCATCTGCTGAATGGACGTATGCAGCTAAGCCATAAGGAGTATCATTAGCTATTTCAATAGCTTGCTCTTCATTTTCATAAGGGATCATAACTAGCACTGGTCCAAATATTTCTTCTCTAGCAATGGTCATGTCGTTATTAACATCGGTGAATACTGTTGGCTTGGTATAATAGCCAGTTTCGAAGCCTTCTGGCTTGCCAACACCACCTGTTAATAATGTAGCGCCTTCATCAATACCTTGTTGGATCATGCTTTGAACTTTATTGAAGTGACTTTCGCTAACTAGCGGACCAATATGATGACCATGCTCTTCAGGTGAGCCAACTTTAACCTTAGCAGCCGCTGCTTTGGCTGTATCAACCGCTTGTTGGTAGTGGCTTTGGGGTACTAACATGCGTGTAGGCGCATTACAGGACTGCCCTGTATTATTCATACAGCTTAATACACCACGTTTTACAACCTTCTCAATATCAGCGTCATCTAAAATGATATTAGGTGATTTTCCGCCTAATTCTTGGGTAACTCGCTTAACGGTATCTGCAGCTGATTTTGCAATGGCGATACCCGCACGAGTTGAGCCTGTGAATGAAACCATATCAATGTCTTTATGCGCTGAAATAGCGCTACCAACGCCCACTCCATCACCATTAACCATGTTGTAAACCCCAGCAGGAAAGCCTGCATCGTGGATCATTTGTGAAAACAGATGTGCAGATAACGGTGCTATTTCACTCGGTTTGAGGATCATAGTACAGCCGGTAGCAAGTGCAGGTGCTACTTTGCAGGCTATTTGGTTTATTGGCCAATTCCATGGCGTGATAAATCCACAAACACCAATAGGCTCTTTAATGATTTGTGCATTACCTATGGTTCTTTCAAATTCAAATTTTTTTAAAGCAGACAAAGCTGACTTTATATGTCCTTTCCCCGTGTCTGCTTGAGCATTTATAGCAAGGTCTATTGGCGCGCCCATTTCCTGAGAAATAGCATGTGCCATAGCATCATAGTTATCCATGTATTGTTTTAGTAACGCTTCTAATAAAGAAATTCGTTCTTCAACACTGCTAAAACCAAACGATGAAAAAGCTTTTTTAGCAGCTAAAACGGCTATATCAACATCTTGTGCGTTACCTAAAGAAATAGTTGCAATAGTTTTTTCTGTTGCTGGATTAATAACAGGGTAATCGTTAGCTTCTACAGGGTTTACCCATTGGCCATTGATATAGAATTCTTTGTAGTTTTTCATGTAGATCTCCAAATAATGTGTTGGCTTTCTTTAGGGAATTAGGCTTCTAAAATGGTTAATAACTCACAATATTTCAGGCATTTTATACAGGTAAATAGGTGACTTATAAAAATCATCCAGTCGTATTATCTTGTGTGTCTTCCATGAAGGAACTGCAAAATTATTACTGATTAAAAGCTTTATTTTAGATTGCTCTGCGGTTAGTTTATTTTTAATTTTTTCCATTGCTTCAGGGTATAAATAACAAATAACTACTGAACCTTCAGGTAGAGTAACGTTATAAATATTTTTGCGGTATAAAGTTAAGTTATGCAAACCTAGGGCTTTTTTAAGTAGCACTGAAGTAAGCCAAGGCAACAAAGAAAGCTCATAGCCAACAACTTGTTTTTCAGGATTTCTCTTCGCTATACGTATAACAAAACTTCCCCAACCACTACCTAAATCAATAATGGGAGCAGTAGTTTCTATATTAACTAATTTAACTATCGCATTATAGGCTTTTTTTGAGCTGGGCATGGGGGATATACCAAGCTTTAGAGTATCGACTACAAGGGATAGGCTAATGAAAGCTGCCATCACTAACAAAAAACTATAAAATATTATCAAGGCATAACTCTAACAGGGAGGATTATTTCAGGTGATACGGTAGCTATGAAACTTTGTTAACGCAATGTTTTTGTGATGTTGGTAGCTATTCACTTACTCTCATTCAAGATATAATAAAACTTCGAACAGCATGATTATATAAATTAATATTTGCTACATAATAATTGTGTATTGCTACTAGCAGATAACCAACAAGAGTTAAATATTTCAATGAAACCATACGCAGATATTGCTGAGTTAATCGAAACACTAGAATCAGAAATAAGCCATCTTACCGCGCAAATTGATACGCTTAAAAAAGAACCGAATAGCTTTAATGAGCAAGTTATTTTTAAATATATTGATACATGCAGCACAGGAAAAACAAAAGACTTTGTTCGGTCTTTAGGCGTAAAATCTGAACGCGGTTCACTTTTCTCCTCTGGTGATGTGACTAAATTAATTAAAAATGGTGCTGAAGATATCTCACCTGAATTACTTGCTATTGCGCAGAAAATGGCAAGCATGAAAAATAAAAATGGTAAGCATCGTTAATTGAACATTTAAACAGTAGTACATAAAAATAAGTAAGCAGATGTGTGATACACACTCTCTTACTTATGCTCAACTCAAAATTAATTAAATCTACCTCTCTTATTTCTAAACTATAACTTTCTAATAAAAGCAAAAGTTCTGTTTAGATAAAACCGCTAAATTTTAGTCGTAAAATTCTTAATTAAAACTATTCCAAAACCCTTCTTTTAGCTGTCTTAATAATAGTAAAATCTAATAATTATGCATTGTAATAACGGCTGGATATAACAGCTTTTATGGTACTAACGAAAGTCTTTTTTACTTCATAATTCTTGATCTAAATCATATAAACGTCCTTTTATAGGCATAAGATTAAATTAACAAAGACGCATTAATATGTGGTTTTTGTTGAACTTTTTCTAATTAAAGGATGTTTTTATGAAATACTGGAAAATAGCGATAGTGGCTTGCTTAACACTATACTTAACCGCTTGTGATGGAAGTAGTGACTCGAGTGGTGATGGCGATAATGTTGTCATTGAAGAAATTAGCCTGACAGGAATCACCCTCTCAATGAGTGAAGGCGTACTTGTTGGAACACTTGCTGAAGAACAGCTTCAAATTACCAATGGTCCAGAGGATTTATCTACTATTACTTTGGTACTAACAGAAGATGATAGTGAGTACTTTTCTGTTGAAATAATTGCTGGTGAACAACCAGGAGATTATCTAGGAAACTTATCTCTAGTACAGTCACTTTTAGGCTTGGGTGGTAGTGATTTGAATTTTACTGCAACAGTTTCGGTTGGAGATCAAAGCCTTTCAGTTCCTGTGGCTATTCATTTAACAGAACTTGTTAATACACGAGAAGCATATCAGCACCAAGGTGTTTATGCCAAAGGTAGCTCTCGCATCAGTACCACTGAAAGTGAGTCTGATTTAGTCATTGCTACACAACCGCAACACGGTACAGTTGAAGTCTATTTTGTTGGTAATGAAATGTGGGACTTTAACTATACAAGTACCGATTGTTTTGTTGGTCAGGATAGTTATTTATACCAAGTAAATGGGGAGTATGGTGAGGTTTCGGTTAATATCAATGCCGCATTACATGATCTTGTTATAGAAGCGGAAACTGACACGGTAAAAGTAATTGATTTGTCTATGGAGTTGCCAAGCAATTTTACGCAAACTATTACGATTACTCAGCCAGAAAACGGAATCAGCAGCTATGATTCTGATACTCAAACGTTAACTTACACACCTAATTCTTCTGCGACATCAGATAGCTTTACTTATGCGGCAAATGGTTGTGCTAAAACAATTTCTGTAACCGTTTCTCGACCTCCTTTGTTACTTGCGCTAAATACTGCTGAATCTGGTCAAGAGTTATGGAAAAGCGACGGTACTGTTGCCGGTACAGTTTTAGTGAAAGACATTAATTTAGGTACAGACAACGCTAATCCTGGCCCATTTCTTAAACGTTTATCAGATGGTGTGCATTTATTTTTTGCAAGTCAAGATGGCGAACGTGGCCTTTGGAAAACAAGTGGCACTGAAGAAAGCACTGTAAAAGTGAAAGATATTGCTGCCTCTTATGGGAGCGCTATAAATCTGACATTGGTTGGTGATGATGTCTACTTTACAACCAAAACAGTTGATACCTTCAGACTTTGGAAAAGTGATGGCACTGAAGGTGGCACAGTAATTGTGAAGGAGTTACCTATATTAGGTGGTGATCGTTCAGGCTACTTACATACAGTTAACGGTAAATTATTGTTTAATTATGATCATCCTCATACTGCATCAAACCCAAGAGGTGAAGAAGCTTGGGTGAGTGATGGTACTGCACTTGGTACAGTAGAGTTAAAAGATATTTGGCCTGGTGGCGGTGAATCAGACTTTATGAAAGGAAGTGTGATTGAATTTGAAGGGAACTTATATTCTGGAGCTGATGATGGTTCTGCTTCAGGCTCTGAAGTTTGGATGACTGACAGCACTACTGATGGCACTAAGCAATTAGCTGATCTTGAGGTTGGATCAAATGGCTCTATACCTACTAATTTCACTGCTGCAGATGATGTGTTTTATTTTACCGCGGTAACTAGCGATAAAGGTGATCAACTGTGGAAAAGTGATGGAACAGCAGAAAATACTGTGCCTGTAAAAGATATGGATCCTAATTCGTCAGCTAGAGATCAAGATCTATTTAGTAGTGACTTCTTTTATGGACATATAAAACAAGGTGGTGATATTAACGGGTTGTTATTCTTTGCTGCTAAAAATGGAGATTATGGTATTGAGTTGTGGAAATCTGATGGCACCGATGCTGGCACTGTGATGGTTAAAGACTTGATGGCAGGTGTTAACTTCTCATCAAGACCTGGGGATTTTGTAGAGCTTAATAATACTTTGTACTTTGCAGCATACGCTATAGATAATTCTAGAAACCTTTGGAAAAGTGATGGAACTGAAGAAGGTACTGTTATGGTGAAAAGTTTCGGTCCTGATGAATTGCAATCTGGAGGAATAGAAGTGAGAAATGGCATCATGCTATTGACCATAGGAAAGGGTGGTGAAGAAGGCTTTGATTATGAGTTATGGCGCAGTGATGGTACTACAGAGGGAACATATTTCTTAGGGGATATTCTCTAATCATTCTTTAGCAGAATAATTAATCAATGAAATGTGATTAATGGTTAAAATCTTAAAAGCCTCAATATTCATTGGGGCTTTTTAATACTAATGTGTATCGTTCTATATTAAGTTGGTACTTGTAGCTAAACTAATATCCGTAAATTTAACTAACAATAGCATTACTAAAGAGTTTGTTAATTTCACTTTCACTATAGGCTAAGTTTTTTGATAAAACCTGATAGCTATGCTGTCCCAAATCTGGTGAAGCACTATTATATTGCAAAGGGGTTGCAGAAAGGTTGATAGGAGAGGCAACCGTTTTTATTAACTCTCCATGATTATTCGCTACTTCTTTCACCATTTCACGATGTTTTATTTGTGGATGATTAAAGACCTGCTCTAAAGTGTTTACTGCACCACAAGGGACAGAAACTTGCTCAAGTTGTTCAATCCACCATTCACTTGTCTTTAAAGCTATTTTGCTTGCAACAATAGGAATTAACGCTTTTCGATTATTAACACGCTGAGCGTTGGTTGCAAATTTAGAATCGTTTGCAAGTTCAGAGCAATCAGCCACTTTACAAAATTTAATAAATTGACTGTCATTGCCAACAGCTAAAATAATACTGCCATTTTGCGTCGCAAAGGTTTGGTATGGGACAATATTAGGATGTCCATTACCTAACCTTTGTGGATTTTTGCCTGTGGCTAAGTAATTCATTCCTTGATTGGCTAGGGTAGCTGCCTGCACATCAAGCAGGGCTATATCAATATGTTGCCCTTCGTGAGTATGCGTTCGTGCCATTAGTGCTGCTAATATTGCATTACAGCTGTATAAACCAGTCATCACATCAACAAGGGCGACACCCACTTTCATTGGAGAGCCATTAGGCTCTCCAGTTAAGCTCATCAAGCCACCTTCACCTTGAATCATTGCATCGTAACCTGCCTTGTGAGCACTTGGGCCACTTTGCCCAAAGCCAGTAATAGAGCAATACACTAACTTAGGGTTCAATGCTTTTACACTTTGATAATCAAGGCCGTATTTGGCAAGACCACCTACTTTGTAATTCTCAATGAGAACGTCTGCCTGCAAGATAAGATCTTTAATTACTCGTTGTCCTTGCGCTTGAGTAATATCAATAGCAAGGGACTGTTTATTTCGATTAACACAATGAAAGTATGCTGCTTGTGGTGGTTGTTCTTCGGTCGCTTCTTTAACAAAAGGCGGGCCCCAAAAACGTGTATCATCACCTTTAAGTGGTCGCTCTATTTTTATGACTTCAGCGCCCATATCAGCCAACATTTGGGAAGCCCAAGGGCCTGCCAAAATCCGGCTTAGGTCAACCACTTTGATATCTTTCAATGCAGTAGTCATTAGCAGAAAGCCTGATATCCAGTGATAGCACGACCTAAAATTAATGCATGAATATCATGGGTGCCTTCATAAGTGTTTACCGCTTCAAGATTCATCATGTGGCGGATTACGCCAAACTCATCACTAATACCGTTACCACCATGCATATCTCGAGCAACACGTGCAATATCAAGAGACTTACCACAGTTGTTTCGTTTCATTAAAGAGATAAGCTCGACAGGGCATTGATCCGCATCCATCAGACGGCCCATTTGCAAACACCCTTGTAAGCCTAAACTTATTTCAGTTTGCATATCAGCTAATTTCTTTTGAATTAATTGGTTAGATGCTAGTGGACGTCCGAACTGGGTACGATCAATTGCATAGTTGCGAGCTGAATTTAGACAGAATTCAGCTGCGCCTAATGATCCCCAAGCTATACCAAAGCGCGCTTTATTTAGGCAACCAAAAGGACCTGCTAATCCTGATATTTCAGGGAACATATTTTCATCAGGAACAAAAACATTATCCATAACAATTTCACCCGTGATTGAAGCGCGTAAAGAAAACTTCCCCTCAATCTTTGGTGCCGATAAACCTTCCATGCCTTTTTCTAATACAAAACCTCGAATTTTTTTATCTAGCTTTGCCCAAATAACAAATACATCAGCTATTGGCGAGTTTGTTATCCACATTTTGTTACCCGTTATACGATAGCCACCATCAACTTTGGTTGCATAGGTTGTCATTGATGCAGGATCACTACCTGAATTAGGCTCTGTTAAACCAAAACAACCAACCCATTCGCCTGTGGCTAATTTAGGTAAATATTTCATTCGTTGTTCTTCTGTGCCATACGCATAAATAGGGTGCATTACTAATGATGACTGCACGCTCATAGCGCTTCGGTAGCCACTATCAACGCGCTCTACTTCACGGGCTATTAAACCGTAACTAACATAATTAACTTCACTGCCGCCATACTTTGCAGGTAAGGTGGCACCTAATAAACCTAGCTCACCAAGCTCTCGCATAATTTCTCGGTCAAAAACTTCATTTCTGTTGGCTTCAAGTGCCCGTGGCAATAATTTTTCTTGGCAATAATCATGAGCTGTGTCACGAATCATACGTTCTTCATCAGTTAGTTGATTATCAAGAAACATTGGATCTTGCCAGTTAAAAGGGGTTAATGCTTGACTCATGTTATTACTCCGAATGTATTTCATTGTGTATTCATAATTTATTTCTACACTCTATCTAAATAAACCGAATAGATATAATATATAGAAATTATATTTTTAATATTTTTTATTTATGGTTTGGTTTATATGAACTTAAAACGACTTGAATACTTTTGCCAATTGGGTGACATAGGCAATTTTACGCGTGCTGCAAACAAGATTGGTATTGCACAGCCAGCGTTAACTATTGCAATACAAAAACTGGAAAAAGAAGTTGGATTAAAGTTAATTAATCGTGCGGAAAAGAACACCATACTGACTGCTGAAGGTAAAGTTCTATATAAGCTGGCGCTACAATTATTAAGTCAAGCTAAGCAGGTAGAGTTAGAGCTGGAAGAATTAAAAGATTTAGAACGAGGCACCATCCGTTTTGGTGTTTCAGCGATGATGGGGTCGTACTATTTCCCACAAGTACTCACGGAGTTTAAACAAAAGTATCCAAATATAAAGATACATTTAGTTGATCAAGGAACAGCAGCGTTAGAAAAAATGCTGTTAGACGGTGAACTTGATCTAGCTCTTGTTAGAGGAGATTTAGAAAATCCACAATTACGTTATTCAGAATTAATTAACGAAGAAATTGTTGCAGGTATGGTGAAAACAGATCCCCTTGCTAAAGAAGAAACACTGTCATTAGCTCAGTTTTGTAAGCAACCTTTAGTACTTTTTCATGAAGGCTATTTTCTGCGTGAAGTTGTTAGTCAATATTCAAAAAAGCATCATGTAACATTAGATATTCGAATGGAAACAAATCTAATTGAATTACAGAAATCTTTGGTTCGCAATAAAGTAGGCATAACCACGTGCTTATCGCGAATTTTACAGGATGACAGTCAAATGACCTCAATCCCTTTTGAGCCTAGAATTGAATTCAAACTGAGCCTAGCGTGGAAGAAAAACCATTATCTTTCTAAGGCGAGTAAAGTGTTTATTAGTTATTTAAGTACAACGTTAAATGAAATGAATAAGTTCGCAGTTAAATAGTAATACCAGTAGATAATTAAATAGCGTCAATATTTTGAATAACCTTCTACTACAAATGATAAGTATTATTAAAGGAGGAGGAGAGAGAAGAAGCCTAGGTTGCTTTATAGCTAATCAAGTATTTTATGCTATGTAATCAGTACATTATTTTAAATATCATAGCTATTAATTTTATTATTTGTTATAAATTTAGAGCTAAATATTTAGGCATAAATATTGCTAAATTTATTACTGTGTAAATAAAGTACACTTTATGTGTATTATTTACTATTTAGTCTTATTGAAGAGCATAAATGATTCAAATTACAATGCTTTATATGACTGTATTATTCTATAACTTTTAAATAAAAAATTTTCATGACTAAAGATTTTTCAAAACACCAAAGTATCATTGATAATTTTCGCGGTAAAGT
>CAXIBS010000014.1:0-39969 GCA_964022585.1 uncultured Colwellia sp. | reverse complement strand
TTGATTAAGCTTTTTGGCTGAACCCCTTGGAACTGGAGCGCATTGTATAGATCTAACTGTAAGGATCAAGCTTTATTTACGATCTTTTATTTGATCGAAGATAAAACATACTATACGTCTAATTTGAGAGCTATTTTCATATTCTCTTTGTTTAATTGCATGTTTTTTACACTTATTGTTGCACTATCATAAAAGGTGGGTAACATAGAATTTCGTTTTTTGTTCTTATACACTTATAAATTAAAATAATAATTAGGTATTCAATATGAAGTCTCCGCAAAGTTCAAACGTAATAATAGCAATTGTTTTTGCTATCGTTGCTTACATTATCACTAGTACTATTTCTGTTACACCCGTTGTTGTTTCATTAATTGTTTTCGTTAGCGCCTTTATTGCTCCTTTAGTTAATTTTTCATCTAGCACAAATAATAGTGAAGCTAGTACTACAGCAGAAAAAACTTTAGAAGATGTTAAAACTCTTTATGTAGGCAATTTACCTTATCGCGCAAATGAAACGGCCATTAGAGAGTTATTTTCAAATCATGGTACTGTTAAATCAGTTCGATTGATGAAAGACAAACATACTGGTAAACGTCGTGGATTTGGTTTTGTTGAAATGGCAATCAGTGATATTGAAAATGCTATTAATTCATTAAATGATACTGAGTTCCAACAGCGAACTCTTAAAGTGAGAGAAGCTAAAGAACGTCCCGAGCGTTCTGAGCCTGTTAATAAATAGCAATAATTCAATATTTATTTATTATAAAATCTATTAATACTTTTTCTATTAATAGATTTTTTGCTTTTAGCCTTATTATTTCTTTCCTTAAATTAATCCCAAATAAACCTAGACAATAATATAAGCCCTAGTAAAATTTGCGCTCTTATTTACTTCTCTCTCCACTATAATATAGGCTTAAGCATGTTTGAACATATTCACCCCGATAACTACGCAGAGCAATTATCGAAAAAACAACATGCTATGACTGAGTTGTTTTCTTGTTTTAATACACCAGAAGCAAAGGTTTTCCCCTCTGCGCCGTTAAATTACCGACTTCGTGCTGAATTTAGAGTTTGGCATCAAGGTGAAGACCTTTATTACATTATGTTTAATAGTGAAACTAAAGAAAAATTTCGTGTTGATGATTTCCCCGTTGCTAGCCTGTTAATTAATCAAGCAATGAAATCCTTACTTAACTTAATTAAGGATAATAAAGAGCTTCGTTATAAACTATTTCAAGTAGACTTTCTTTCTACGTTAAGTGGGGAGCTACTTATTAGTATGCTTTATCATAAGCCTTTAGAGCCTACGTGGGAAAGTTCAGCTAAAGCACTTAAAGAAGCATTATCTACAATTGCCCCTGTTGATATTATTGGTCGTGCTAAAAAGCAAAAAGTAATTATTGATAAAGACTATGTAATGGAGTCATTGCAAGTCGGTAATAATACATTAACTTATCAGCAAGTAGAGAATAGTTTCACACAACCAAACGGTGGCGTTAATGAGCAAATGTTACTTTGGGCTCAACAAGCGACTGTTCAAGCAAAAGGTGACTTGATCGAACTATATTGTGGCAATGGTAATTTTAGCATTGCGTTAGCTCAAAACTTCGATCGCGTGTTAGGCACTGAAATATCTAAAACCTCAGTAAGATCAGCTCAAGTAAATATTAAAGAAAATAATATTGAAAATATTGATATTGTTCGCATGTCTAGTGAAGAGTTCAGTCAGGCAATGAATGGTGAGCGCCAATTTAGACGATTAGAAGGCTTTGATTTAACAACTTATAATTACGATACCGTATTAGTTGATCCTCCAAGGGCTGGTTTAGATGATGACAGTGTTGAATTAGTTAGCCGATTTAACAAAGTAATTTATATTTCGTGTAATCCAAACACACTAAAAGATAATTTAGAGCAATTAACTCGTACCCATACTATTCAACAGTTTGCTTTATTTGATCAATTTCCTTACACAGATCATATCGAAGTAGGCATGATACTCACACGTAAATAGTATTTGTCAACGTGCGTAATTATAAACTAGGTCACTTTTCATATATCGCCTAGTTTATTTTTTCCCTGCTTTACGACGATCACTTAATTCAGCAGCACCACGTGCAATGAACCTCAGTTGTTGGATGGTTTGATTAGATAGTTGCTCACGCTCAACTTTGTCGTCAATATCAAGTGCATCAGATCCGGCACTAAAAACAATAGTTACTGCTGCATTGGCCTGCATATAAGCAACTTCACTATCAAGATCATTTGCTTGTTGTAAGTAATCACACAACTCCATGGTAAAATATCGAATCTCTCTAATTACTGCTGCACGAAATGCTGCGGATGTGCCTGAACGTTCACGTAATAATAATCTAAAGACGTTACCGTTACTCTCTATCAACTCCATAAAAGTCTCAACAGATATTTGTATTACAGAGCCACCTTTCGCAATACGCTGACGCGCTTGACGCATTAACTGTCTTAAGGTCAAACCTGCTTCGTCAACTAGTGTTAGCCCGAGTTCGTCCATATCAGAAAAGTGACGATAAAATGATGTTGGCGCAAGCCCTGCTTCTTTAGCAACCTCACGTAAGCTTAAGCTAGAAAAGCTTCGTTCAGCACTTAATTGTTTTAAAGCTGCATCAATTAAAAGTCTGCGGGTTTTTTCTTTTTGCTGTGCACGTACACCGCTCATAGCTTTCACTCGTATCAAAAAATTCTGTGCTAATCATACTTTAATCTCTAATTAATGTCTGTTTCATCCCGCAACTTCAAAAAGAAAAAAGATATAGCAGCAACCAAAGGAGAATATTAATTAAAATAAATAGATGAGTTAATGATTGAACATAAAGAAATATCTCAATATTTAAAGTACCGTGACATCTTTACTAAAAATGACGGAAACTAAGGCCATATTAGCAGGATATAAGCTATCGCCTATTATCATTTAGTTTGAAATCCTGCTAAAATTTTCTTAATCATATTTTATTTATTTAAATATAGTAACAGCATTTTGAGGATAGCCTTTTGACTAAAACAAAAATAAAAGCAAAACAAGAAAACACTCAAGCTAAATTTGATTACGATGCGATAGTTATTGGTACCGGACCGGGTGGTGAAGGTGCTGCAATGAGACTAGCCAAGCAAAAGAAAAAGGTGGCTATGATTGAAAGACATCACCAAGTTGGTGGCGGCTGCACTCATTGGGGAACAATTCCATCAAAAGCGCTTCGACACTCAGTTCGACGTATGATTGAGTTTAATTCTAACCCCTTATTTAACCCCACAGAAAAGAAAGTTAAGCTAACGTTTGAAAACATTTTACAACATACAACCAAAGTAATTAGAGGCCAAGTTAGACTTAGAGCGGGTTTTTATGATCGTAACTATGTTGATGTTTTTCACGGTTCGGCAACCTTTGTAGATACACATACTTTAAAAATTACCGGTGAAGAAGGCGGCGAAGAAACAGTAACTGCTGATAACATTATCATCGCCTCAGGTTCCAGACCATACCGCCCTGATGATATAGATTTCAATCATAAGAGAATTTATGACTCTGACACCATATTGTCATTAAAGCATGATCCCAAAAGTATTATTATTTATGGAGCTGGTGTTATAGGTTGCGAATATGCCTCTATATTTAGAGGGTTAGGTTGTAAAGTTGACTTAATTGATACTCGTGATCGATTGTTATCTTTTATGGATGCCGAGATGACCGACTCTTTAAGTTATCACTTTTGGAATTGTGGCATTGTTATTCGTCATGATGAAGAATATAAGTCGATTGTGGCGACAGACGACAGCGTTGTGCTAACACTTCAGTCTGGTAAAAAAATGAAAGCAGATTGTATTTTATTTGCTAACGGAAGAAGCGGTAATACCAACACACTTGATATTGAAAATACGGGATTAGTGCCAAACTCTCGCGGTTCACTAGAAGTAAATAATCAATATAAAACAGAAGTTGATAACATATATGCTGTTGGGGATGTAATAGGTTATCCAAGTTTGGCAAGTGCCGCTTATGATCAAGGAAGAATTGCAGCAGATTACATTCTTAAAGTTCCCACAGAAGCACAGTTAATTGAAGATATTCCAACGGGTATTTATACCATTCCGGAAATGTCTTCAGTTGGTAAAACTGAGCAGCAATTAACGGCAGCTAAAATACCGTACGAAGTTGGACGCTCATCATTCAAGCACCTTGCCCGAGCTCAAATAGGTAACAGTGCAATTGGTAGTTTGAAACTTCTTTTTCATCGTGAAACAAAAGAAATTTTAGGTATTCATTGTTTCGGGGAGAATGCTGCTGAAATTATTCACATTGGACAAGCAATTATGCAGCAAAAAAATGGTGGTAATACTATCGACTACTTCGTCGAAACAACTTTTAACTATCCAACCATGGCTGAAGCATTCCGTGTAGCCGCATTAAATGGCTTGAATAGATTATTTTAATGCGCATCTTTAAAGCTTTAGATGGACAGTTCAATCTGTCCATCTTTTTAATTCCTCTACTTTTTTGTAGTTTTTCTAGTACTGCTAATAACTATAGTATTTATTTGGTTAGACATGCCGAAAAAGTATCTAATTCAAAAGATCCTCAACTGACGACTTGTGGTGTTTTGCGTGCTAAACAATTAGCCAGTATTTTATCTGAAACAAATATCACTCAAGTTTACAGTACCCACTATCAACGTACTATGCAAACAGCTAAACCATTAGCTAATCAACAAAAAATAGCGGTTAAAAATTATAACCCTAGATATTTAGAACAACTTAGCTTGGCTTTACAGCAAAAAAAGGAAAATACTGTAATTGTTGGGCATAGCAACACCACACCAAGATTAGTTGAGCTGTTAACAAAACAAGAAATAGAACCTTTATCTGAACAAGCATATCAGCAACTTTATCAAGTTCAATTTATCGATGAACGCGTGATATTGACCATACTCAAACAACCCCTAATTTGTATAAACAAATCAAAAGAGAATAAAAAAAGCTCATAATATAATTAATATTATGAGCCTTTTCAGTATTTTATGTAATGCTATTACTGCATATAATTATCTGGTAATGGTAATGCTGCTACACCTGAATCAACTGCAGCTTTTGCTACCGCTAATGCAACAACTGGTAATAGACGAGAATCCATTGGTTTTGGAATTATATAATCACGACCAAAAGCTAATTCAGTTTCACAACTCACTTCTAAAACTTCATTAGGTACTTCTTCTTTTGCAATTGCTCTAATAGCATGCACAGCTGCAACTTTCATTTCGTCATTAATAGTACGAGCGCGAACATCTAAAGCACCACGGAAAATAAATGGAAAACAAAGTACGTTGTTGACTTGATTAGGATAGTCAGAACGCCCTGTTGCAATTATTGCATCACTACGCGCTGCTAATGCTAATTCAGGCTTTATTTCAGGATCTGGATTTGAACAGGCAAAAATAATTGGGTTAGGCGCCATTAATTTAACTTGCTCTTGCGATAATAAATTAGGACCTGATACACCAACAAATACATCTGCACCTTCAATAGCATCATCTAATGTGCGCTTATCAGTATTATTAGCGAAAAGCTTTTTATATTCATTCAAGTCATTGCGGCGAGTATGAACAATTCCTTTTGTATCAAGCATATAAATTTTTTCACGTTGAGCACCACACGTGATCAATAACTCCATACAAGCAATTGCTGCAGCTCCTGCACCCAAACAAACTATGTTTGCCTGTTTAATATCTTTACCTTGAATATCTAGGGCATTGAGCATAGCAGCAGCAGTAACAATTGCGGTACCATGTTGATCATCATGAAATACTGGGATTTTACAACGACCAATTAAAGCTTTTTCAATAGCAAAACATTCTGGCGCTTTAATATCTTCAAGGTTTATACCACCAAAACTATCTGCAATATTAGCAACAGTATTAACGAACTCTTCAACAGTTTTATGCTTTACTTCAATATCAAATGAATCAATATTTGCAAAACGTTTGAATAATAAAGACTTGCCTTCCATTACGGGTTTAGATGCCATAGGGCCTAAATTACCTAAACCTAAAATAGCAGTACCATTGGTAATAACGGCAACTGTATTTCCTTTTGCTGTATATTTATAAACATCATCAGGGTTTGTAGCGATTTCTCTTACTGGTTCAGCAACACCAGGGCTATAAGCTAGCGATAAATCTTCACTAGTTTCTGCAGAAGTAGTTAATTCAACACTGATTTTACCTGGTGTAGGTAGTGCATGATAATCAAGTGCGCGTTGACGAAAGTCTGTCATGATAATTCCCAAATGCATGTATACCTGTTATTTATCTAAATACAACTTCAAAATGTATTTGAGCCAATAACAAATATTAATATTATTTAATAATGAACATTAGATAAATATTCATTCGTTGATTTTATTACAATTATTAGTGTTTACAGTCTATTATACTAATACAGAGTTATTTAACTATATAAAATCACTGTAAGGTGTAATAAACATACACGACATCCATTGCTAAATCATATTATTTTGTTTAATAGTCATTATTATGTACTACAACAGTCAATAATCGCTTCAATCAGCCCACACTAGTTTTATTTGTATTAGCTACTGTATTCAAGTCAGAGTGAACCAGTTATTAATAGGCAAAAAAAAGCCAACTCGAAGGTTGGCTTTTATAATATTTAAGTTGCTTGATATTTAAACAAAAGGATTTTCTTTAATAATCGTTTCGTTACGATCTGGACCTGTTGAAATAATATCTACAGGAACGCCCGTTATTTCTTCAATGCGTTTAATATATGCTAAAGCATTCGCAGGTAAAGCTTCTACCGATACGGCACCTACAGTGTTTTCACTCCAACCTGGCATTTCTTCATATACTGGTGTTATTTTTTCATAACCCTCAGCTGCCGTTGGTGGTACCGTAATGATATCGCCTGATTCAGTTTTATAACCAGTACAAATTTTTAATGTTTCTAAACCATCAAGTACATCTAATTTAGTTAAACAAAAACCCGTAATACTGTTTACTTGAATTGCACGATGCATAGCAACGGCATCAAACCAACCACAACGACGTTCGCGACCAGTAGTAGCGCCAAACTCATGGCCCACTGTACCTAGATGATTACCAATTTCATCATCTAATTCCGTTGGGAATGGACCTGAACCAACACGTGTAGTGTAAGCTTTAGTGATACCTAAAATATAATCAAGATGCTTAGGACCAACACCACAACCAGTAGCAACACCACCAGCAGTAGTATTTGAAGAAGTTACAAATGGATATGTTCCATGGTCAATATCAAGTAATGTACCTTGAGCACCTTCAAACATAATTGATTCATTATCTTTACGAGCTTGATCTAATATTTCAGAGATATCAGCAGTCATATTTTTAATGATATCAGCAACAGCTAGTGCATCAGCTAGTACTTCTTCATAATTCACTGGTTCAACTTTATAGTAATTAACCAAAGAGAAATTATGATATTCGATAACTTCCTTTAATTTTGCTGCGAAAGATTCTGCACAGAAAAGGTCACCAACGCGTAAACCGCGACGAGCAACTTTATCTTCATAAGCTGGCCCAATACCACGACCTGTGGTGCCAATAGCTTTTGAACCACGAGCAACTTCGCGTGCTGCATCTAAAGCATTATGATAAGGAAGAATTAACGGACATGCATCACTAATAAGTAAACGCTCACGTACCGGAATACCTTTCGCTTCAAGCATTTTGATTTCTGTCATTAAAGCTTTAGGACATAAGACAACACCGTTACCAATTAAGCATTTCACATTTTCACGTAAAACGCCTGATGGTATTAAGTGTAATACAGTTTTTTCACCGTCAATGACTAGTGTATGGCCTGCATTGTGTCCGCCTTGATAGCGAACGACAAACTTTGCTTTATCGGTTAGTAAGTCTACGATCTTACCTTTACCTTCATCACCCCATTGGGTGCCTAGAACAACTACGTTTTTGCCCATTTTGACTATTTCATAAGAAAATTAGGCGAGAATTCTAACAAGAATAGATATTTAGTCCAAGAAAAAATACACGATTTTTCTTATGATTTTAAAATACGCATTGAACTCAACTAGTTATGTTTGATTTTTTTTATAATTAAGCCTTTATTATTGTGATATCCAAATAATAATTATTCCCAGCAACAAAATAAATAAGCCTATGTTTCTAATATCTGCAATCGGTTGCTCTGCAAGTTTTCGTATATAAGCTTGCCACTTATTGGGAAATAAAGCAGGAGCTATCCCTTCAATAATTAGCACTAAACCAAAAGCGAGTAATAATGTATCCATAGTTAAACTGTCTCTTTTTATTTTTAGCTACAAAAAAGCCAGCAATTTTGCTGGCTTTTATACAATGTAAAAACATTTCTTGCTATTTTTTAGCGCTACTACCGTCTTTCAAATAGTTAAAGAAGTCACTATCTGGCTTAACAACCATGATATCACTTTTACTACTAAAGCTTTTTTCATAGGCTTCAAGGCTACGATAAAAACGATAAAACTCAGCGTCTTTACTATAAACATCAGCGTAAATCTTTGCAGCTAATGCATCACCTTCACCACGTGTTGCAGAGGCAGCTTTTTGTGCTTCAGCTAACATTACAGTTACTTTAGCATCAATTGTTGCACGAATGATTTCAGCCTGTTCTTGACCCTGTGATCTATGCTCCTTCGCTACCGCAGTACGTTCTGCACGCATACGCTCGTAAATAGAAGTACTAACTTCTGTTGGTAAGTTAATCGCTTTAATTCGCACATCAACTACTTCAATACCTAAGTCTTCACGACTACTTGCAGCACTTTCTAGCGCTTGCTTCATAATATCGTCACGATCACCAGAGACTATTTCTTTGATGGTTCTGTTACCAAACTCAGTACGCAAACCGTTATTTACTTTTTGCTTTAATAACGCTCTAGCATTTTCAACAGAACCTGAAGTACGCAGGTAGTACGTTGAAAAGTCAACAATACGCCATTTAACAAACGAATCTACCATCAAATCTTTTTTCTCTGAGGTAACAAAGCGATCTGGCGCTTCATCTAACGTTTGAATACGAGCATCTAACTTTCGTACCGACTCAATAAAAGGTATTTTAAAATGTAATCCTGGTTCAAACACCATCATCTCATTTGTAGACGAATCACGTTTGATTTTAGAAAACTGGAATACAATACCACGCTGCCCTTCATATATAATGAAAACTGACGAAACAGCTAACACAAAAAGTAATGTTAAAATTGCAATGGAAAAATTCTTCATTGGTTAGTTTCTCCCACTATTAAATCTGTCACTTCGCCCTGAATTAGATGGCGAGGTATTAACAGTCGTTTTTTGCTGCGTTGAAAGTGTTGCTTGCGGCGTAACGGGTTTAGCTACAGATTGCTGCATAATTTTATCTAGTGGTAAATACATAATGTTATTACCACCATCTACATCAACCATTACTTTACTGGTGTTGCTGTATACTTTTTCCATCGTAGCAAGATACAAACGTTGACGTGTTACTTCTGGAGCCTCTTGATATTCAGGGAGTACTTTTGCAAAACGAGCAACTTCACCTTCTGCTTCTAGCACAATACGTTCTTTATAAGCTAGTGCTTCTTGTTCCATACGTTTTACACGACCACGAGCTCTTGGCTCAATACCACGGGCATAAGCCTCTGCTTCACGTAAAAAACGGACTTCATCTTCTTGTGCTGAAATAGCATCATCAAATGCATCTTTAACTTCATTTGGCGGACGAGCATCTTTAAAGTTAACATCAACAATAATTAAACCTAAGTTGTATGGTTCAATAATTTTCTCTAACTCTTTCCATACCGATTGACGAATCTGTTCACGTCCACTAGTTAAAATGTCATCCATAGATGAATGGCCAACTACATAACGCAATGCGCTATCAAGTGACTGACTCAAGCTATCATCAGCATTTGTTACACTAAAAACATAATCACGTGCGTTCATTACACGATATTGAATTTGCATATCAACACGCACAACGTTTTCGTCTTGCGTTAACATGAAGCCTGAAGCAGGTAAGTCACGTGTACTTTGCATATCAACCGGAATTATGCGATCGATAAATGTCCACTTCCAGTTAATACCAGGATCTACAGTGCCTGAATATTGACCAAAGCGAAGGACAATGCCTTTCTCTGCCTCTTTAATAGTATAGAAACCACTAAAAGCATAAACAACGATAGCAATAATAAGTATAAGGCTTATACCTATACTAGAAAAGCTTTTGCCTGACGGAGATGAACCGCCTGTAGACTTACCTTTTCCACCAAAGATACCAGTGACTTTTTTACCTAAATCATTCAGTAATTCGTCTAAATCTGGTGGTCCTTGGTTTTTACCACCTTTGTTTTTCCAGGGGTCTTTATCATTATTCCCCGGTTCATTCCAAGCCATAGTGTTCTCCGCTAGGTTATTAAATTAATATTGTTATTCATTCTACAAACTTTTTCGACAAACACTTCAAAATGGTATTATTGACCATTATTAGAAAGTGTGAGGAAGATACAGCTGAAGCAAAATATTTATAATCAGTTTATGATAAAAAAAATTGTTTTATAAGACTCTATATTGCTATTAACACATTATTTTACAATAAACTGCTCTATTTGGTTGGTATTTTGTTTAACCAACCTGTCCCATTCTCTTTTAGGTAACTTAAGTAATAAATGACAAAAACCCTGATCATCATAGCGTTCTTCTTTTATACAATGTAATTTATATAAAATACCACGCAACTTACCTTCACTAGGAGGAATTACTAACTGTTGCTCTACAACATGATTACCTAATCGCTCTGCTAATGCGGTAAAAAATAAATCTACGCCAATATTAGCTTGTGCCGACAACCAAACTCTTATTGGTCGCCCTTGATCATCGCGATCAATTCGTGGCTCAACATCTTCTAAGTTATCAATTTTATTACAAATAATTAATTGCGGAACTTCATCTGCTTCAATTTCAGATAAAACATACTCAACTTGTTCAATATTTTCACTACGTCGATCATCTGAAATATCGACAACATGTAATAATAGTTCTGCTTCTCGTGTTTCTGTCAATGTAGCTTTGAATGCAGCAACTAAGTCATGTGGTAAGTGACGGATAAAGCCTACTGTATCCGCTAAAATAACACCGCCTACACCTTCAAGCTCAATACGCCTTAAAGTAGGATCAAGTGTGGCGAACAACTGATCGGCAGCATACACTTCTGATTGAGTAAGTACATTAAATAAGGTCGATTTTCCAGCATTGGTATAACCTACTAATGACAAAGTAGGTAACTCAGCTCGCGTTCTTGAACGTCGACCTTGTTGTCGCTGTTTCTCTACTTTTTCTAATCGTTTACGAATATTTACTATTCGTTCATGCAATAAACGTCTATCTGTTTCTAATTGTGTTTCACCCGGTCCACGTAAGCCAATACCGCCTTTTTGTCGCTCTAAATGAGTCCAGCCTCGAATTAATCGACTACTAATATGTCGTAACTGCGCTAATTCAACTTGCAGCTTTCCTTCGTGAGTACGGGCACGTTGAGCAAAAATATCCAAAATTAAAGTAGTACGGTCAATAACTCTACATTGACATAACTCTTCTATATTTTTTTCTTGTGATGGCGATAAACTGTGATTAAACAGTACAACATCAGCTTCATATAAACGCACTGCATCAGCAATTTCTTCTGCTTTGCCTGAGCCAACAAAAAATTTTGGGTGAGGATTGCTTCGCTTACCAGTGACAACGGTTAACTCATTCACACCAGCAGAAGAAACTAACATTTTGAATTCAGTTAAATCTTCTCGGGTACTTTCATCAGGAAAATCCAGATGAACAAGCACTGCTTGCTCACCTGCTTGATAACGATCAAACAACTGCGTTAAACCTATTTATATTCATGGAACTTATGTTTTTGAAAAGCAAACTACTCGTCTGAATCTGTATGATTCGCCATTGGCGCAGTATTAACAGCACGAGCAGGAACTACAGTTGAAATAGCATGTTTATAAACCATTTGACTCACTGTGTTTTTCAATAAAATAACAAATTGATCGAATGATTCTACTTGTCCTTGTAGCTTGATACCGTTGACTAAATATATTGCAACTGGAATACGATCACGACGTAAAGCATTCAAAAATGGGTCTTGTAAAGACTGACCTTTTGCCATTATATGGCTCCTTTTTTTTATTATTAAGTAATTAATCAAAACATTTTGACTAATAATAAATGATTTTTTACTAATCCTCAGTATATAACCAATTAATTATACACCAATCTATTATTTTATTTGATGATAGTCTTTATATTTATAGTCATCATTGTTGATATTTGCCAACCAATGCCAAAACTTGCGCTAAGTTCGTTTTATCATCCGTGGTTAACCAGTGTAAATTTTGCCAACTACGAAGCCAAGTTAATTGTCGCTTGGCTAATTGTCTTGTGGCACAAACACCACGGAATATCATTTCTTTATGGTCGAATTCACCGTTAAGGTATTGCCACATTTGACGGTAACCAACACAACGTATTGACGGTAAATCTTCATGTAAGTCGCCACGTGCTTTAAGTTTAATAACTTCTTGCTCAAAACCTTGCTCTATCATCTGTTGATAACGAATTTCAATTCGTGAATGCAACGTACTGCGTTCTTGTGGTGTTATAGCAAACTGTAAAATATCACCAGCAAGTTTATCACCCTTTATTTCAGTTAACTCAGTTAAAGTCTTCCCTGTTATACGAAATACTTCTAATGCCCGAGTAATACGTTGCGGATCATTAGGATGTATACGCTCTGCTGAAACACTATCAACTGCTTGTAATTGCTCATGAAGAGCTTGCCAACCATTTTGTTCTGCTTCAGCCTCTATTGCTTGGCGAATTTCACTATTAGCCGCAGGTAAAGGTGAAATACCTTCAATTAAACTTTTAAAGTACATCATGGTACCGCCAACCAGTAATGGTATACGGTTATTGGCTCTAATTTTTTCAATTTCAGCTAACGCATCATGACAAAAGTCTGCCGCTGAATAACTCTGTGTAGCATCACGAAGATTAATTAGACTATGTGGATAATTAGCTAACTCTTCAGATGTTGGCTTTGCTGTACCAATATCCATATCTCGATAAATTAATGCAGAATCAACGCTAATAATGTCACACGGTAGTGCATCACACAAAGCCATCGCAAGTGAAGTTTTTCCCGATGCTGTCGGCCCCATTAAACATATAACAGGAGGTTGCTTTATTGTTGAACTCTTATCAGGCACTGGTTAACTCTTATTTAATTTTAGCGTGGCATTTAATTGCTTGATCTCAGATGTGAGGTCAAGAGGGATGGAATTCAAGAGCAGTGTTTCGATTAATTCATCTGTTAACTCTTTTTTAGCGCTTAACCACAGCGAATGTGCTTGTTCGTTACTATATTCTGTTGCCACCATCACTTTAGCAATAGCATTAATAATATTACGCTCAGCTTCACTATTTTCTGTTGTATTATCACTTTCAATCAATGAAGATAGCTGTTCGATAATTTGCATAAAACTGCGACTAACATCTCTATCTCTTAAGATAGCAGGAAACTGCCGTATTTGTAGCCGCTTTTGATTACCTTTATTCTGAACAATGCACGTGATCCCTGCTAATTCAAGCTGTGCTTGATAACTTTCAACAATAATCATTTGTGATGCAGAAAGAGTGAGTACTACAGGTAGCAATAATGGCTGACTTACTAAGCCTGAGCTTTGTCCCTGCCAGCTTTTAATCACTTTGGCTTGATTTATTTGGTATGCCAATTCAAAAAGGGATAACAAATTCAAGCTATTATCGCGCCTAAAAACACCATAGCCACCTTGCTTAATCATAAGAAAAAAACATTCTTCAGGGGTACTTTGAGTAATTAAGCTAGCCGTTTTGGCCTCAGCAGGTGTATTGTCATGCAGAACCGTAATATCAGGTGTTATTAATTGTTGATAGTTATGCACAGCTGCACGTGTAACAGATTCACGCTTTCCATAATTACCTTGAGCCACGCTAGGCTTATAAGCGTTTTCTCTTACTTCTTGCAGAGGTTGAACGTAATCAGGGCGAGCATATTGTGCATTTTGAGCCTGTTGTGCCTCAATAGATGTAACTGAGCGATCCACTTGCGATACTTCGACATCCTCGTATCCAATTAATAAATTACTGGTTAATGCTTTATGGCAAATTGAGTAGATAAAGTCGTGTACATAACGGCTTTGATGAAAGCGTACTTCATGTTTGGCAGGATGCACATTCACATCAACTTCACGGTAATCAAGTTCTAAAAAAAGCACAAAGGCTGGATAAGTATCAGGTGGTAATAAATCAGCATACGCTTGACGAATAGCATGATTAATTAACTTGTCACGCATCATGCGCCCATTGACATAGCTATAGCTGAGATCATTTTGATTGCGGGTAAAACTGGGCTTAGCCAACCAGCCGATAAGGCGCATATTATCATGTTGGCAATCAATCTCCATCGCATGGTCAATGAAGTTTTGCCCACATACCTTAGCAACACGTTTGGTATTTTGAACCATATTAGTAGTAGCCCGATATTGGCGAATCATTTTACCATTATGAGTTAAGGTAAAAGTGACATCAAAACGTGCTAATGCAATACGACGAATAACTTCATCAATATGATTAAACTCTGTTTTTTCAGTACGTAAAAACTTTCGTCGTGCCGGGGTGTTAAAAAATAAATCTAATACTTCAATGGTTGTGCCATCAGGGTGCGCTGCGGGTGTAACCGTTACCGCCATATCGCGGCCTTCAGCATTTGCTTGCCAAGCTGTTTGTTGATCTTTTGGTTTAGACGTTAATGTTAAACGAGCAACCGAGCTAATACTGGCAAGCGCTTCACCTCGAAAACCTAGGCTGTTAATCGCCTCAAGATCATTGAGGTTTTTAATTTTACTTGTCGCATGACGACTAAGAGCTAAAGTAAGTTCATCTTTAGCAATACCAATGCCGTTATCTGAAATACGAATACGTTTAACCCCACCTTTATCAACCTCAATGTTGATGGCAGTGGCTTGTGCATCTAAGCTATTTTCAACCAGTTCTTTAATAACAGAAGCTGGCCTTTCAACCACCTCTCCAGCCGCAATTTGGTTTGCTAAACGTGCAGGCAGTATTTCAATTGTCATATTACAGTAATGCTCAAAATGTATGTATTTAAAAAATTATCCCGCGCGAGGAATTTTTAAGGTTTGTCCAATACGAAGTGAATTGGATTTTAGATTATTTACTGATTTCAATGTTGCCATTGAAATATTATAGCGTTGCGCTAACACAGACAAAGATTCACCACTACGTACTTTATGCTTTTTATAACCGACCGCAGCAAAATAGCTTCCCGTTAGAGGATGCGCCATAAAGTAATTACGAATACCAACATGAATGGCATTTGCTAACGATTGCTGGTGCTTAGACCACGTAAGGTTTTTTTCTTCTTTATGATTAGAAATGAATCCTGTTTCAACCAGTATTGATGGAATATCGGACGACTTTAATACTGCAAAATTACCATTTTGAGGCGTTTTTTTATGCATTTTAGTTATTTTTCTTAGTTGAGAAATAACATCATTCGCTACACCAAAGCTAACACCTAAAGAGTGCTCTTTACTCATATCAGCCAAAGCCAGTGCTAAATGACTATCAGATGTGTTTTTGATAACGCCACCGCCACCGCCTAGTAATTCAGACTTTTTTTCACGCTTTAATAGCCAACGTGCCAATTCTGATTCTGCACGTCTTTTCGTTACCACCCAAACCGAGGCCCCACTTGGACCTGGGGTACGAAAAGCATCTGCGTGAATGGAGACCAAGAAATCAACATGCTTTTTTCTTGCTAAACTAGTACGACGATTCAAATCAACATAATAATCCCCAGAGCGAATCATTACCGCTTTCATGCCTTTTTCTTTATTAATTAAGGTTTGTAATTTTTTAGCTATTGCTAGGGTAACTCTTTTTTCGTGAGTGCCTTTAGCTCCAATAGAGCCTGGGTCTTCACCCCCATGACCGGCATCAATACCAATAATAATGTCGCCCAAGCGGACTTTAGGCTTTGATACTACTTTTGTTGCTACCTTATTTTTATCATATAAATCAATAACCAAACGATTGCCATATTGCCCTGCTGGCGCTAAAGGAAACACAGTTAACTGGTAAGATTTTTTCAGCTCTAAGACTAAACGAGTACTAGATTTTGATTTTGCATTACTTGTACGAAATAATTTCACTCGAGGGTCATGATTTGCTAAATTTTTAAGGGCTACTTTATTTTTTGTGTTAGTAAAGTCAATCACTAAGCGATTGGGTTTACTTAGCGTAAAGTACTTATAATCAGGTTTGTTTTTAAGGTCAAAAACAATGCGGGTATTTTCTGGTGCAGGCCAAACACGGATCCCATCAATACTATTCGCTGCTTTAGCGTGACTCGCAGTAGTTGTTACCACCAATGAAGCCATTGCCAGTATTAACCAAAAAAAACCTACAAATAATGGTGATGATAACCGCATAACCAACCTTTAAAAATATAACGTATAAATTATTTCTATTGTTCCAGCAATTGAGAGTACTGTTGTAAAACAGTTTCCCCACGTAAAGAACAAGCTTCTAGCTTTATCGAACGTTGTTCGTCTTGATAGCTAAGCTCAATTACTATATCAGCTTTAGCCAAAATTCCAGCGCCTTTTTCAGGCCACTCAACAAAGCAACAACAGTTTTCAGCAAAATAGTCGCGTATACCCATGTATTCTAATTCTTCTGGATCACCTAAACGATATAAATCAAAATGATACACTTGCCATGGCGGTAGCTCATAAGGTTCAACTAACGTGTAAGTTGGACTTTTCACATTACCTTGGTGCCCCATCCCTCGAACAAAGCCGCGTGTTAAAGTGGTTTTTCCTGCACCTAAATCACCGTTTAGATAAACAATCAATGCTGACTGTGCCTTACCATTTTGCTTATTCTGTTCTAAGACAACCTGTGCTAGGCCTGTTCCAACAGCAATAGTAGCTTGCTCATTTGTTAAAAAGTATTCAAGTTTTTTCATTTAATTCTATTCAGTTAGTGTTAAGTTGTCATAATTAACAAGTCGTTGTAATGGTGCAAATAAATCGCTAGCTAACATGCCACGTTGTCCTTGTTTATCAGCAATAATATCACCTGCTGCGCCATGAATATATACAGCTAAACACGTGGCCACAAAATAGTTTTCAGTTTGTAAAGTAAGGGCTGCGATAATGCCACTTAATACATCACCCATTCCGCCAGAAGCCATACCTGCGTTACCTGTGTTGTTAACCACAACACTTTGGCCATCTGAAATCAAAGTTCCTGCGCCTTTTAATACACAAATGCCACCATATTTTTTTGCTATCTCTTTCACTGCATAAAATCGATCAGCTTCAATTGTGGCTGTATCACAACCTAACAATATAGCGGCTTCTTTAGGATGCGGCGTTAATATCCATTGAGAACAAAAGTTATTTGTTTTAGCCAACAAGCTCAACGCATCTGCATCAAGTACCAGTGTTGCACTTTTTTTATTGTCCATAAATGCATTTATGGCAAAATCAAATAAGCTTTGCGACCACTCTGTTTGCCCTAGCCCTGGCCCCAAAAGTAAACTTTTTGATTTATCTATGACGGCTGAGTTATTTAAAGTTTTCGCATTGCCTGGTGCGAGCATTAATTCAGGACGACCATTAAAAACTAACGCTTGATTATCTTGATGGCAACATACAGCAACTAATGCAGCGCCACATCTTAGTGCTGCTTCACTGGCCAAACGTATAGCTCCCGGCATTCCGATACCGCCACCAATTGCAAGTACTTGCCCTATATTTCCTTTATGGCTTGTATTAAGGCGCTTTTTTAAGAAGCTGACACCATCATGCGAAGGATATTTTTGTTGGAAATAGTGCTGACAAGCCACTTGTTTTGAAAAGGCATCCCCTAGTAGTAAATCAGCTAGTACCAAATCACCTACAAAATTAGCCGCTTGCCCTGTTAGTAAACCTTGTTTATATACGATAAAAGTAACTGTTACCTTAGCAACAATGGCAAAAGAGTTATCAACAAAGCCAGTACTTGCACAAAGCCCAGACGGAATATCAACACTAAGTACGTCAGCAGTATTAGCATTTATTGCTGTTACCAATTGCTGCATTGGTGATGTAAGTGAACCATAAAAACCAATACCAAATAATGCATCAACAATCACGTCACCAGAAAATAAATCTACCTGCTCAATTAACTCTTCGGTAACAATATCAGTAAACCCTGTAGATATAAGATTTTGATAAGCAAGTAGCGCATCGCCTTTAAGGCTTTTCCCATCACACGTCATAAGCAAAGTAACGTGAAAGTTAGCTTCATGAGCTAAACGAGCTATAACAAAGCCATCACCACCATTGTTTCCTTTTCCACAAACAACAAGGATAGACCGTGCCTTAGGCCAATATTGCTGCAATGTTTCAAAAGCAGCATAGCCTGCGCTTTCCATTAATTTATACATTGCTAATTGTTGGCTTTGTGCAACTTGAGACTCATTGCTCAACACTTGCTTGGCGCTATACGCACAATGCCAGTTATGTTTTGCTACAGGTAATTGTGATAAACTCATAAATACTTTTGCACCTTGCATTAAATGGATAAATAGTTTCTAAAATGACAAAAACAACAACTAATAGCCCTGACATTAACTATCCTGAATTGGTAGAAAAAATCAAGTCTTGGGGCAAAGAATTAGGTTTTTCTCAATTAGGAATCACCGACATAGACTTATCCAAACATGAGAAAGCACTAGAGCAATGGTTAGCTAATAATTATCACGGTAATATGGATTACATGGCGCGACACGGCTTAATGCGAGCTCGGCCTGCTGAGTTAGAGGTGGGAACAGTTAGAGCTATTAGTGTTCGTTTAGACTACCTGCCCACTCAAGCAAAGTGCGCCAAAATTTTAAAGCTAAAAAATCATGCTTATATTAGCCGTTATGCACTTGGGCGTGATTATCATAAATTAATGCGTAAACGTTTACAGCAATTAGGTAAAAAAATAACGACATATTTTGAGCAGCTAGAAGGTAACAATTTCAATTTTCGCCCTTTTGTAGATTCTGCTCCTATTTTAGAAAGACCCTTAGCCGAAAAAGCAGGCTTAGGCTGGATAGGCAAACACAGCTTATTACTCAATAAAGAAGCGGGTTCTTGGTTTTTTATTGGTGAACTATTGATAGACATTCCTTTACCCGTTACTACTCCTCCTGAAACAAACTCTGTTACTAATGACTGTGGTAGCTGTGTTGCTTGTATCAAGATTTGTCCTACTCAGGCAATTGTAGAGCCTTACGTGGTAGATGCCCGTCGCTGTATTTCTTATTTCACAATAGAGTCACCTGATCCTATTCCATTAGAGCTTAGACCGTTAATGGGGAATAGAATTTATGGCTGTGATGATTGCCAACTTATTTGTCCATGGAATAAATACGCCAAGCTAAGCTTAGAGGATGACTTTCAAGCAAGGCATCAATTAGATGAAATAACTTTGCTCGAATTGTTTTCTTGGAGTGAGGATCACTTTTTAAATAGCTTACAGGGATCACCTATACGCCGAATAGGCTTTCAAAGCTGGCAGCGTAATATTGCGGTCGCATTAGGTAATGCGCCATACGATATTAATATTGTTGCAGCACTAGAGCAAAAATTAACAACTGCATCACCCATGGTTGCAGAACATATCCAATGGGCTCTATCCCAGCAAAACAAACAAAATTTAGTAGATAACAAAAATGCAAATTCAAGGCTTAATGCACGATTAATTCGCTCTATTGAAAAAGGCCTTCCTAGGGATGCTTAGTTGTACTATTTATTATGTATTCATCTGCATTTAACAATGAAAAAGCTTTAAATACTTTCAGCATAGTTATCAATATCATTTAATGCTGTTCGCGTTTTCTTGAGCAATAAATTAACCTCGTTAAGGCTACTAGGGATATCATTGCCATTGAGTAGTTTTGACCATTGAAAACATAGTTGCTCTAATTCAGTGGCAGCTAAAATTTTAGCGTTTAACTGTAAGTCTACAACTGCATTTTTAGCTTTTTCAAAATCTTTAGCTTTCAGGGCATCAATTAAAATATCAAGTTGATGATGATTACGCTCTGAATAGTCATCCAACATAAATAAAGCTAGCTCAACAGAGCCTTGATGATCTAAGTATTGTGAAAATTCAAAAACAGCTTCTTTATTTTCTTCTGCCATAACCGCAATAAGTTCTGACATTTCACTTTCATCACAATCAAGCTCATCAACTACATTAAGGTTCTCACTACTTGTTTCATCGTTACATTCTATTGACTCTTCAGCTAAGCTTTCTTCTGGGGAAACCTCATGCTCACCTGCAGACTCAACCAATTGAAGCCAAGGGGCTAAAACAATTCTCAACTCAGTTAATGTTGGCTGTTCAGCTAAACTTTCTATATGCCAATTATCAAAATATGCATCCTCAGAATTAGGTACATTCTCAAACAAACTGAAAACTGCAACATCTACTAAGGGGGTTCTTTCCATATGTACTAACGAATCTTCAATAAATTCAGTAAAGAGAATATTATATAAACCTGTTCCCCATAACTCTCGCTGTGCATTTACATGAGAAACTACATGTACTTGCATGCCTAGCCCATATAGCAAACGTTGTAGGTTTTGATATTTTTGAGGTGATTTTACAGCAACTAAAACAATTAAATTATTTGTTAAATAGTTATTTTCTTGGCACTGCTCTGGCGAAAATAGCAGGTTGCTATTTTCTTCACTAACAAGGAGCTCGTTAATATTTTTTAGAAATGCTGCTTTGCACAATAACTGCTCAGTTTGCGAATAAAAACCTGATTCATTCAACTTGGCACTTGTTGATTGCATTACCATCAATTTAACAGTAGAAGATGTACCTAGCTCATTGATTGTTTCGAGTATTGAATCAATGTGTTCTGGTGCTATATCACTCGTAACAATGCATATTGTCGCTTTATATTGATTCAATTGCTTTTCACTAAGCTGCTGCTCAATGTTATCTATACTATTCAACACTGTAAAGTCAGCAGAAGATGTCTCAATATAACTTTCAACTATAGACGTTAATATCTCATTGTTAGATAACAATACCACTTTAATATTATCTAGATTATCCTCTTGTTGGCCGCTCAATTCAGGTGATGGAGCGATAGCAAATGGTAGATTAAAGCTCAATTGAAATCCATCATCAATCAATTGGCCACTCAACTCTTGCCCATATTGCTTATCAAAAAGAGTGTGAAACAAATCAACTAATACTGACCGCTGACTATTAGTTTCTGATGCATTCATTAATTCTGACACTAAATTGGGTAAAACATTTAAAGATTCCCCTTTAACCTTCACCCCAAAATTAACTATCTGCTGACCTTCATTTACATCTCTTAATTGCAGATGTAGGAGTAATTGAATATTTTTATTTCCATAAAAAACAATATCGATAAATAAACTAATTAGTTGTTGGAACAATCTAAAATCAAGCGTAGTTTGTACTAAAAGTTTCTCGTCGTAACTAAAATATAATTGATTATTCCACTTGTCCTGTTCTGCCCATTTATTCATTAGAGTGGCATGAATCTCTTCGATTAAATTTACTTCAGTCAACGCCAATATTGCATTTTCAGAACGGATATAACTCACTAGCTGAAATTGCTTTAACCTATGATACAAAGCAACGGAATAAGTAGATGGTGTAATTTTATCAGCGATATTATCTCTTGAATTTTTTATCAATAATGCTTGTTGTAGCTGTAACAGTAATAAAGCTTCATTTTCTAAAGATTGATAGCGTTGTAATTCATTTTTAGTTTGTAATACAGCTCCTTCATTACTTTGGTTTTGCTGCTGAGCATTCTGTTGAACATATGCATCTATCTGTTGCACTTGTTCATCAATAGTTTGTTGATATATTTGGCATTGATGGCGTAACTTTTGAGTCTCTTCTTCATCATATATAGATTCAGGTTTAGATATAGCAGATGCTTTTTTGATGATTTCTTGAGTTTCACTACAGTTAACCTGAATAAAATCAATATTTTCAGTTGTAAAGCTGTCACATATTATCGTGACACTTTCTTGCGAGGTGGCTCTTATTTTTGCACGTAAACGTAATAATAAATAACAAAAAAGAAGTAATGAAAAAGCAGTAGATGCTAAAAGCCCTATTGTTAGCCCTTCTTGAGTTATTCTTATTTTAAAGTCTGACTCAACTTTAGCTAATATATCATTCAGTGCACTAGGAACCTTTACTGCTATTTTTTCTACTGGCTCAGCTAGTATTTTTTTTACCTGGCTGTTTTGTACTGTCAAATCAAGTTGATAACTTTGGGCAATACGAATGTAATCTTGCCACATCGCCAATGCTCCCCACTGGTTAGCAACAATATTTTCAAAAGTATCGATTTCTTTTCTAAAATCCGCCCTAGTTATCTCTTCATCTTCAACTTTGAATAAAGCCCGTTTCGCTATAATTTTTTCTACATCTAAACGTAATAGATTGAAATCATCCATGCTTGTATGGATTGTCAATTGCTCAAAACGAGTCAAGACGTCTGCCATCAACTGCTTTAACTGCTGCAATTCATGCAACTCTTTCATGCCATCAGCATGGACAGTAGCTCGACTAAATCGAAGTTTGTAACTTGCATTATTCGCTTTAAGTTGTTGATAAAGCTTTGCTTGGCTGGCTATTTTGTCAGTAATAATAGGCGTGATTGAAAACCACATCAGTTGTAATTGAATTATACTCTTTTGTTTTAACTCTTCGTTACCTTGATTATTTTGTTGTAGATTAAAAATAATCTCTTTAGCTGATTCATTCGCATTTAACCACTGCTGATAAATTCTCACATTAGCGCTTTCTAAGCTTAATAACTCTTTATTAACCGCCACTAATTGGTTATGTGATTCAACAAAATTAATTTCATCTTCTATAAACAATAATTTATTAACAAGGTACTCAACACGTTGCAGTGCATTTTGTTGATCGTATTGCTGATTTAAAGAAGAGAGCTTGCCTTCATGTAAAATGCGACTTTGCTCATTTTGTTGATAAAACAAAGCAAATACCGACAGGACAGTAAAAATGAAGGTAAATAGTATGCTAAGTAGTATCATGGAAAATTGACGATACAATGGTTTTGCTGTCAAGCTTGGTGTTTGAGAGATTTGTTCTTGCTCGATCGGCTGCTGATCTGCCAGGTCGTCAGTATTGCTCATAGCTATGATTTTTGTTTTGAATTCCTTTGTCTCTTTAGTTTATACCAAACCATAAGCAAAATAATAGCGTACCGTATGTTAATTAACGTTTTTTACTCACCCATGCCCACTCCATATTACAAACAATAGGCATTTGTCCTGAATCATCCGTAATAATTACAGGTACAGTTATATCCCCTTTCTCCTCTTGTTCAATGAGCGTAACTTGTTCAAGTGTTAAGTTTGCCACGGCCTTTAAATTACCCTGCATTCTTCGTTGATACTCTATCGTCATCGACTTTAATAATGGCACTCGATCATCAGGTACATTTACTCCCACAACAATGCCCGTTGCCGACTCAGCAAGTACCGCTGCAGCAATGGCATGAATACCACCAATATGGTTTTGGACAGACTTTTTATTTTTTAATGTCAAAATTGTTTGCTGATGAGTTACTTGTTCAATTTTAATACCCGTGGTTCTTGCAAATTTAACTTTTGAATTAAATAGCGTTGTTAATAAAAAAGATTGCATAAACTTTGGGGCTTTATGTACTTTACTAACAAATGAACTAAAACTGTTTGCCATATGTATTACCTAATCGTGATTTATAGTGTTATTGTTAATGAAACTGGTCAGACCTGCAAGAGTTATTATTAAAGCAACACAAGAACAATATTCAACCCCTTGTTTATAAATAAGTTTTATTTGCATTTTGTTATATTTATTAACTATTTTAAAACTCAATTACTAATAGAACTAAGATTTAAGCAGGTTTTGAATACTAATATTGTAAAAGAACTAAAGATAATAAAGAGCTTGGTAAGAAAGCAATTATTTCAGTATTACTCACAAAAATGTAATATATGTGCTTTGGCTATGCTTAATACATTCGTTATTTTAGACAATATTATTAGCCTCATAGCTAGGCTAAAAACCTAAGGAGAGTTAAGTGAAAATATATGGCGATATTCAATCAGGGAATTGCTACAAGATAAAATTACTCACCTCACTTTTAGATATAAAGCATGAGTGGATTGAAGTAGATATTTTAGCAAACGAAACAAAAACTAATTCATTTTTGAAAATGAATCCTAATGGAAAAATACCTCTGCTTGAATTGGACGATGGCACTTATATCTCAGAATCCAACGCTATCTTAAATTATCTAGCATTTGGCACTCCATTGGTTGGCACTTGTCGCTTTAGTAAAGCCAAAATTTTACAATGGCAATTTTTTGAGCAATATAGTCATGAACCTTTTATTGCTGTTGCTAGGTTTATTGCTAAATACCTTGGCTTACCTCAAGAGCGTATGTCTGAATATGAAGCCAAACAGGTTGGTGGTCATAAAGCGCTACAAGTAATGGAAAAACAATTACAATTAACTCCATACCTTGTTGGTGAAGACATATCGATTGCAGATATATCACTTTATGGATACACACACGTTGCCCATGAAGGAGGGTTTGACTTGTCTACATACCCATCAGTTCAGCAATGGATTAATCATATTCAATCTCATCCTAAGTATATTGCAATGGAATCGTAATTTTTGAAAAATTATACTTATATAAAACCATATCGCAGTAATATCGTAACAAGGGAAAAGTCGCTTGCATAAATTATTGTCATTACTCATTTTTATTTTATTTACAATGAGTAGTCAAAGTATTGCTGAAACGTATAAATTTGTAGGAACCACATTCACACATATCCTTGAACAAGACCCTTCAGGCAAAAATAAAGGAATAGGTGCTGAATTAGCACAAAAAATTATGTCAAACCTTGGGCATGATATTGAAATTCAAATTTATCCTTGGAAAAGAGCCCAGAGAATGGTCAAAAATGGACAAGCCGATGTGCTTATAGGACCATACAAAACACATAAAAGAGAAGAGTTCTTTAACTTTAATGAGTACCACTTTTACCAAGATCATATGATTTTTTACGCTAGAGTTAATGATAAAATCACTTGGAACGGTGAATTAACAGCGCTTCGTAAATTTAATATAGGATTAATGGCTGGCTGGGTTTATGGAGATAAATTCGATAACTACAAAAACCAGTTATCAACAGTTACCTTATATTCATTCAAAAGCTGCTTCGGAATGCTTTTAAAAAAACGAATTGATTTATGTGCATTAAATCAAAGAAATGCCGAGCAATACTTATCCACAAGCATACAGAAAAGTCAGTTTAAAAAAATTAAAACACCAATATCTTCTGCTAAAGGGTATTACGGTTTCTCAAAACAAAAAGAACTTCAAGGTTTACGAAGAAGGTTTGATCAAGAGCTGAAGAGGCTAATTGATAACAAAGAAGTTTATAAAATGAATCATAGGTATGGTCTCACCTATGAAGAGGGAACAACCAATAAAGGTAACTAGTTATTCCCACAAACAATCAATACAGAAAGGGTAAACCTTAGCTACATTTTGAAAAAATGCTTTTGATATACTTTCAATTCTTCAATAGATTCACGAATATCATCTAAAGCTAAATGAGCACCTGTTTTAACTACCTTAGCTAATACTTCAGGATTCCAACGACGAGCAAGTTCTTTTACAGTACTTACATCTAAATTACGGTAATGAAAATAATCTTCAAAATCAGGCATATATTTATTAATAAAGCGTCTGTCTTGCCCAATGCTATTTCCACACATAGGTGATTTACCTTTTGGTGCATATTGCTCAACAAATGCTATGGTTTGTGCTGTTGCTTCACTAAGGAGTACATCACTATCCCTACAGCGTTGTGTTAATCCTGATTTACCATGATGCTCAATACACCACTCACTCATATTATCGAGTACTTCATCCGGTTGACTAATAGCAAAAACAGGCCCTTCAGCCAAAATATTCAATTGGCTATCGGTAACAATAGTGGCAATTTCTAAGATTACATCAACATCAGGCTCTAGCCCCGTCATCTCTAAATCAAGCCAGATTAAATTAGTGTCGCTACATGTCATAAGTTTTCCTTATACCAAGTTTACTAGGTTTTAATCTTGGTATCATAAATTGCACAAGCAATAGAGTGTAATTATAAGTATAATAACTGACAACTAACTAGGATTAAATAAAATGATCAACCTTATCTGTTCAGAACAAGCATAATGGCTAAGAAAAAACTAACTCATGGTCAACAACGTCGAATCAAAGCAAACCATGACAAAAAACTACGTGTAAAAGGCAATAAAACTGACAAAGTACAATGGCTAGATGATGAATTAGGCATGGCACAAGATGGCGTAGTTATAAGTCGTTTTGGTCAACATGCTGATGTTGAAGGTACTGATGGTATAATTTACCGTTGCAATTTACGTCGCTCAATTAGCTCCTTAGTTTGTGGTGATAAAGTGCTTTGGCGTTTAGGTAAAGAAACGCAGCATAGTATTCGCGGTATTATTGAAGCAGTACACGAGCGAGATTCTGTTTTGAGCCGTCCTGATGTTTATGACGGTGTAAAACCCATTGCAGCAAACATCAGCCAAATTCTAATAGTTTCCTCATTATTACCTGCATTTAATAGTGATATAATTGACCGTTACTTAGTTGCTGCTGAGCAAACAGGTATAACGCCTATTATCGTGTTAAATAAAACAGATTTACTCGATGAGTTAAGCCAAGTTGAACAATCAGAGATTGAGCAGCAACTACAAATTTATCGTAATATTGGCTACCAAGTACTTTATGCAAGCAGTAAGACAAGTGCTGGGATAAGTGATATTAAAGCAAAATTGAATCACAACATTAGTATTTTTGTTGGGCAATCAGGTGTCGGTAAATCAACACTAGTTAATGCTTTAATGCCTGAGTTAGGCGTAATTACCCAAGAAGTTTCGCAAAACTCTGGCTTAGGACAACATACAACAACAGTTGCTAGGTTATATCATTTTGATGATGGCGGTGATTTAATTGACTCTCCCGGCATTAGAGAATTTGGTTTATGGCACTTAACGCCTGAGCAAGTTTTCAAGGGCTTTACAGAGTTTGATGAGTTTATGGGTTTATGCAAATTTAGAGACTGTAAACACATTAATGATCCCGGTTGCGCATTAACAGGCGCCAGTGAACAACAAATTAACCCTAAACGACTTGCAAGCTTTCAGCGAATTATTGCTAGTTTAGGCGAAAACAAATTAACTTCACGATTTAATGACTAATCGATTAATAAATTAAAGGAAAGAAAGTGTCTTCAGAAAACTTATCTTCAAATACATTACCCGTAAAGAATACAATCAGTGACAGAATTAAAATAGCACTACAATATGCAATGCCAAAGCATGCAATTTCTCGTTTGGTTGGAAAATTAGCCGCTGCTAAAATGGGCTGGCTCACCACCAAGTTAATCAGTATTTTTATCAAAGCCTATAAAATTAATATGGCCGAAGCTAAACTTAAAAATGCTAGTGATTTTGAAACATTTAATGACTTTTTCACCCGTGAATTAGAAGATGGTGCTCGTATAATTGACCCTGATACCAGCTCTCTATGTTATCCAGTAGACGGCGCAATATCGCAACAAGGAGATATTGTTGAAGGAAAACTTATTCAAGCCAAAGGTTTTGACTATAGCCTAACGTCTTTATTAGGTGGTGATTCTAGAACTGCAGCACCTTTTCAAAAAGGTAAATTTTCTTGTATTTACTTAGCACCAAAAGATTACCATAGAATCCATATGCCAATGGCAGCAACATTACGTGAAATGATTTATGTTCCAGGAGAGCTTTTTTCAGTAAATCCGCTAACAGCCAACAATGTACCTGATTTGTTTGCACGCAATGAACGTGTTGTTACCATTTTTGATACTGAACATGGCGCATTAGCTATGGTGCTTGTTGGTGCAACAATTGTCGCCAGCATAGAAACAACTTGGGCTGGTACTATCACTCCGCCAGCAGGCAGTGATATTTTCAGATGGCAATATCCAGCAAAAGGTAATGACGCTATCACATTCGAGAAAGGTGATGAAATGGGTCGCTTTAAATTAGGTTCAACGGTTGTCAGTACTTTTGCGCCAAATATGGTTGAGTTTCCTGCTGAAGCGGGCCCTAAAACAGTAACCCGTTTAGGCGAATTATATGCTAGCTTAGCCACAGGTAGTGACGAACAATAAAAAAGTTGCTCATTAATTCAACACACGATAGGATGAGCATATACTTATTACGACTACGTTCGTAAGCATAAAATGAAACGATCAACATTCCATTAAAGGACAAGAGTATGGCGCGTGATAAATCAACTGTAAAGCCTACAGAAGCGGAATTAACTTTACTGAATATTCTTTGGCAAATGGGCCCGGCTACTGTTAGACAAATACATGAAGCTGTGAGCACCACACAAAAAACAGGTTATACAACGGTATTGAAAATCTTGCAAATAATGCATGAAAAAGCGTTAGTTATTCGAGATGAAACAAATCGTGCACATGTATATGCTGCTGCAAACAGTGAGACACACACGCAATCTTCTTTGATTAAGGATTTAATCAGTAAAGCATTTGGCGGCTCAACATCAAAATTAGTCATGCGCGCTATTGATGAGTCAACCTCAGCAGAAGAAATTGATGATATCCGTCAATTACTTAAATCTTTAGAAAAATAGCTATTAATATTCATGTTGACTATTTTATCTACTAGCCCATTTTTAACTAGTTTATCACTAACTTTATTGCATTTTATATGGCAAGGAGTATTAGTGGCGGCAGTATTAAAGTCAGCATTACTTATTTTCAATAATAATAAACCTCAGTTACGTTACGCTTTATCGGCTTTGGCAATGGTAGCTAATTTTATTCTACCCCTCATTACCTTTGCGATTATTTATCAAACTGAAAATTATTTTACTAGTTCATTAGCGCTAAATGAATTCATACAAGAATTAAAACAACCTAATACTCTGTATAGTTATCGAGAATTAGCAGCCTTATTACCTTCTTTACTACCTTATCTTGCTATTGCTTGGTTAGCGGCAATTTTCTTATTATCAGGAAAGTTATTAGTTCAAATATACAGTATCAATAACCTTCCAAAACAAAGTACAGTTGCACCAAGCCAGCTGCTACAGGCTAGGTTTAATGAACTTGCACAGCAAATAAAATTAAGTATTGCACCTCAATTATTAATATCATTAAAAGTTGACGTGCCTATGGCAATTGGTTGGCTTAAACCTGTGGTACTAATACCCGCTAATATGGTAAGTGGACTAAGTACACCACAATTAGAGATGCTAATCCTACATGAACTAGCGCATATACGTCGACATGACTACCTAGTAAATTTTTTCCAAACATTAGTAGAAATTTTATTATTCTTCCACCCTGCAGTACACTGGGTATCTAAGCAAATGCGTAACGAGCGAGAATATTGTAGTGATGATATCGCCGTAAAACATTGTGGCGATGCTATTGCTTATGCTCACACTTTAACTGACACAGCATCGTTATGCGCTAAAGCACATCATCATACTATTCCAGAACTAGCAGTAGCAGCATCTGGTGGTGATTTAAAACAACGTGTTGTTCGTTTAGTTGATCATCACTGCGCACCAAAAAACAATATTAGTAAGTGGTTTGCTAGTGTAACAATCGTCTTTTCTGTACTGCTTTTATCAAGCAAACAACTATTAACTATGCCATTACTCGATATTTGGCATAATGAAGAATCATCTCATCAACTAAACAATGATGACACTCAGCTACAAGCTGTTACTAATACTAAAAAAGAAATACCCAATAGCTCTATTGCGCAGCAGTTATTAACGAGTCATTCAAAAGTAAAAACAACAAAAGATGAAAAGTTAAAACAACAAGCGGAGTCACAAGTCTCTTTTACTTCAAGTCAACAAGTCGACGTAACTGAAAAAGTGCAATTAATAAGGTCAACTGCTTCACTTGAAAATGTCTCTGTTGTACAGCAGGCAAGTTCTCCTCAAGCAGGGCTACAAACATCTACTCCTAAAGTTATTACTAAAAAAGAAAAGCTAACTAATATAGCCAAAAAACCAGCTATTAAAGCTAAATTTTCACAACCTCAAATTAAAGCTACAGCACCTTTAATACAGCCAAAACGTCTTAAAGAAGTTAAAACAGAAAATAGTGAATCATTAGCCGTATTAGCGACTAATTCACCTAATACAACGAGTAAAAAAGATGATTTAGCTTACCTTAAAGAAATGAAGCGAATAAATACAAACTTTGTTGACCACATTTCAAGACAAAAAGATGAGTGGGTGCAACCTATTGCTATAACAAATAAGTCTATTGTTCCTATTAGTCCTGTATGGAAAAGCGCCGAACAAGTTAAATCTGTTGTACCTATTTACCCAAGTATAGCTAAACGTAGAGGCATTGAGATTGAAATCAAAGTAGACTTTACTATTGATATTGATGGTCAGATAAAAGACATCAGGTTTGCTCAGCATAAAAAGATCAATTACTTTGAAAGTTCGATACGCAAAGCAATTAAAAAATGGCGTTTTGTACCTGCTAAGGTTGATGAAAAACCTGTAGAGAGTCAAATGGCTAAGGTATTCTCATTTAGCTTAGATAGTTAACCTCGTTTTAATTAAATCATATTTTTTCAAATAGATACCCAAACAACTTTGAAATATAACACATTGTCTGGGTATTATAGATTAGCCATTTCTTGCTTTACGGTTACCCTTTCCTTTTTTACTCTCAATAATTTTTAGCCATTTATTTTGTTGTTCCATAGTTAAAACATTAAAAACCGAATGCTTAGCTTTCGTTCTAATTAGTGCTAATTGAGCAAAAGTAGCTTGGTATTTATTTTGTAAAGCTTTAAAGGCATTTTCATCAAATGATTTTGCATGAATAAGCGCTTGCTTTGCTACTCTAAACTTAATCATCGTTGCTTTTAATGCCTGCCCCTGCTCCCTTGCCTCTGACTTTATTGTTTTTATTTGTGCTTGCTGCTGATCGCTTAATGATAATGCTTTAACCATGCGCTTCATCTTATATTTATTTCCTTTATGTCTCTGCTCTTGACCAGCTCTACGTTCATCAAAGAAACCATCATTAGCTGATGCATTAACAATTGAGATATTAGCAAGAGCGATTACAGCACAAACAGTTACAGTAGAGATAATAGCTTTAGTCGATTTAGTTATATTCATAATTTGCTCCAGAATTGTATTTAGTAAGTTTAATAACTCAAACCAGTATAGTTATCTCTATGGGAAGAAACGTAAAGCCAATGTAAAATTGCGTAAAGATTGGCAAGTAAAATAATAAGATGATAATGGATGAGTTAAGATGAGTTCATAGCCGCTACTTAAAGCTGATAAGTAACGAAGACAAAAAACGATGTGGAGCTTCACTTGATTAAAAAGAATTTATTATTAATTGATGATGATCATGAGTTAGCTGAGCTTTTAGTCGACTACCTAAGTCAACAAGGCTTTGTTGTTCAATGCTGTTTTGACGGCCAGTCAGGCTTAGAGCTTGCTTATAAAGGTGATTTTGATCTTATATTACTCGACGTTATGATGCCAAAACTTAATGGTTTTGAAGTGTTAAAAGCGCTAGGTACAGAATATAAGACACCTATTCTTATGCTAACAGCAAAAGGCGATGAGAGTGACAAAGTAAAGGGTTTAGAATTAGGGGCTGATGATTACTTAGCAAAACCTTTTCATCATCAAGAGTTATTGGCTCGTATCAAAGCTATTTTGCGTCGAATTGATATTGTTACTCAACAACACCAACAAGCGTCATCAACCGAAAATTCAATATTAACCGTTAATGACATTGAGCTTAACCACGCAACAAGATCTGTTGCATGCCATACTAACGCGATTATCTTAACCAGTACCGAGTATCAAATTTTAACAATGCTGATGGAAAAAAATGGGCAAGTGATCGCCAAAGAAATGCTTTCAGAACAAGTACTAAATAGAAAGTTAGCGCCATTTGATCGTAGCATAGACGTTCATGTTAGCAATATTCGCCGTAAATTCTCACCTTATTGTAACATTGAAAAAATAAAAACAGTTCGCGGTTCGGGTTATCTATTTCTAAAAGGTGAGAGTAGCTAGCTAATGAAGTTATTTTCAAAATTAAAAATGTTTTTCTTTTCTTTGACCTTCAAAGTATTTGCTTCATTTTGGCTTATTACTATCATTTCAATTTTTAGCACTCGTTTTATTTCTCAACAAATATCAAGTGACATGTATAGCAATGTGGTAAGTAGTGAACCGCAACAACATGAGTTACGACGACTGCAAAGCACAACAAAAAAAATTATACGTAGTAAAGTAAAAAGTGTTGAGCAAATGTTAGCATCAAGACGAGAGCGATTTATTAAACCACCTTACAACCTTTGGTTAAAAAGCGTCGGTAATAATCCAGTAGTGACTAGTTTTTTTCGCCTACCAATAAAAGAGCAACGTGCAATCAGACGCTACATTGATGAAGAAACATTTGATAAAGCAATTTCCAGCCGCTTTTCTCATACTCAATTAATTGGTCCTACGTTAGTCACAATAAACAAAAAAGACTATCAATTATTCATTTCTCGAGGGCTACATGGCAGGCACTTTGGCAAACTTGTGCAAGCACTTCCCGGGTGGGCTCGTATAACTATTCCTGTATTGATCAGCTTTATACTTTGTTTACTATTAGTGAGAATTGGTAGAAAACCAATAGTAATCATTAAAAAAGCAGTGACAGAGCTAGGTAAAGGCAACTTAGCTACTCGTATTGAACAAGTGACACAGCGAAAAGATGAAATAGGTCAATTGGCAATCAGTTTTAATAACATGGCTGAGCAACTGCAAAAAAACCAAACGGCACAACAGCGTTTGCTAGGAGATGTTTCTCATGAACTACGTTCTCCGATGACACGCTTACAAATGGCACTAGGCTTAGCTCAGCAAGATTCCACAACGCCATCAGCTCGAGAACAATACTTACAACGCTGTCAGTTAGAAGTAGAGCGCCTAAACCTAATGATTGAAGATGCGTTAGCATTGTCACGTTTAGAGAATACGCTCAAAATAATTCAAAAGAAAAATTTAAATTTTACTGCTTTAGTAGAAAAAATTATCCATGAAGAACAGTTTGTTGCCAATGATACTGAAATAAAAATAACACTCAATTCAGACAAAAACATAGAACTTTCAGGGGACTATAACTTGCTTTTTAGTGCTATCAGCAATGTCATCACCAACGCAGTAAAATATAGCCCATCCAAAAGTATCGTTGACGTGAGATTATCAATCGATAAAGAATTTGCTACACTAGTCATCTGTGATAATGGCATTGGCGTACCAACAGAATCTTTAAGCGAATTGTTCACTCCGTTTTATCGAGTAAACCTTGCCAGAGATCGTAAAACAGGCGGTACCGGTTTAGGGTTAGCCATAGCAAAACAAGCTATCATAGCTCATCAGGGTAATATTTTTGCCAAAAACAATAAAGTTAAGGGTTTATCTGTTACCATTCAACTCCCATTATGATCAAGATCCATGTATATGAACGCTTCTTCTTCTATTAAAAAATCACCTATTAATTTCAGTAAAATTTTTAAAATTATTGCTGTTATATTTATTAGTTTGTACCTTATTATTTGGGCTATTTCTTCGCCGCTTAGTAAGTATTTTATCAAACCCATACTAGCTGAGCAGGGATTAACGCTTTCTTCTGACGCGAGCATTCGCTATAACCCTTTTTTAAGCCAATTAACCGTTAGCGATTTAACACTCTACGTAGAAAAAAACGAGAAAGTGTTCTCGGTAGAAGAGTTAACTATCCGCTTAACTCTCTTTCGCATACTTTTTGACAAAATAGTTATTAGCGAATTTAACCTTGCAAACGCTTATATCAAAATTGATAAAACAGAAAAGCAACTTGTTATTGCGGGGATAGATTTAAATAAAGAAACACCTAATACAGAAGAAAAGGCGGAAGAGGCAACAGAAAATGAAACTAAACCATTCAATTATCAGCTCGTATTACCAAGATTAGATTTTAGCCAGATTAATATTGATATAAAAAATGATGATAAACCTCATCATATCGCTATTAACAGTCTACTAGTCACTCAAGTTAAAGCAACAACACAGTCTCAGCAAGCCACTCTAAATTTACAAACCATTATTGATGGTACCTCACTTACCCTAAGTGCTGATGCTAAATTTGAGCAAGGACTAGGGGATGTAGATAGTCGACTATCCATTGAAGAATACCCTTTAGCAAAACTAAAGCCGTATGTGGAAGATTTAACTGAACTTAGTGGTTCTTTTTCATTAACTACTGAGCAATCTGTAGCTATCAAAACCGAACAAATTAAAGTGCACTTAACTGAAGCAAAAATAACTAATAAAGATCTTGTTGTTGGTATCGAACAGCAGATTTTGAACTTAGCAAGCCTGCAGCAGAATATAAGTGATTTAACTCTAATTTTAGAGCAAGGTGAGCTTACCGAGCTAAACGGAAAGGGACAAACAACGCTAAAAGAAGCAAGTGTTCATTACGAAACGCCTGATCAAAAGCTAGCCTATTTTGAGCAGTTGATGCTAAATGACATTAACTTTCATTTTACTGATATTCCAGAAGTAAAAGTAGCTGAGCTTCTTATCGATAACATTTTCATTTCTAAAACTGAAGGTTTAGAGCTTCCACCTATAGTTAAACTAAAACAGTTTAGTATTAGTGATATCAAAGCAAGCGAACGTAATTTAGCTATTGATAAAATAATACTCGATAGCCTTCAAAGTCAGGTTATTTTAAATAAAGAAAAGGCCATTGCTAATTTAGTAGCACTGCCTGAGACAGAGGATAAGTCAACAGAAGCAGAAGCTGCCCCTGTTGTAGATACGAAAGAAGAAATCACTCAGCAACCTCAAACGACTGCCAATGAGTTTATGATTTCATTAAATTCGTTTTCATTAGTCAATGATAATCAAATATCTTTTGTAGATAACAGTGTAGATCCCGTCGCAAAACGTGATGTATTTATTGATACATTAACTCTCGGCGCTCTAAGTAATGCTCCTGAGCAAAAAAATAATAAAACCCCATTTGAGTTAATTGGTCGTAGTAATAAATACGCACATTTTGACTTTAAAGGTTTTAGCCAACCTTTCTCTGAGAAACCAGTTCATCACTTAAAAGGTTTTTTAAAAGAGCTATCATTACGTTCAGTGTCAACTTATGTACAACAAGCAATGCAGCTAGAGTTAAAAAGTGGCCAATTTAATACCGATATTGATGTCACGCTTGCAGGGGAAGAGTTAAATGGCGATGTGACTTTACTGTTACAAGGTTTAGAAACAGGTATAGCTGATAGTGATGAAGCCGGCGCATTAATAGATCAAGGGGCACTACCTTTAAACCTTGCTTTAGGCATGCTTAAAGATGGTGATGGCAATGTAGAGTTTGAAGTACCTTTATCTGGCTCAACCTCCGATCCACAATTTGGCCTGAGCAGTATTGTAGGTTTAATCACACAAAAAGCCATTTGGATCGCCACGCAAGACTACTTACTAAAAACATTTGTTCCTTACGCTAATATTGTTTCAGCTGCTATGAGTGTTGGTGAGTTTGCTCTTAAACTGCGCTTTGATGATTTAGCTTATCAGCCTAAACAAGTTGAAATTAGTAAAGAACAACAAGCATATTTACAGGCTTTTATTGCATTAATGCAAGATAAAAAAGATACACGAGTAAATATTTGTGCTGTTAGCACGCCAGCAGATATTAACCTTAAAGCTGGCAGTAAAGTAACAGATAAGGAACAGATAAAACAACTCAAAGCTATTGGTGAGCAACGTGAAGAAATGCTTAAAGAATATGTTGTTACACAAGGTAAAATTGAGTCATCAAGAATATTATTATGTGCACCGAAAATAGACAGTAGTAAAGAAGCCAAGCCACGAATGGAACTTTCTGTTTAGTTTTGAAAAATAAATAACGAACAAAAGGCATATTCACTTTAAGTAATATGCCTTTTTTATATCAGACTGGTAAGTAGCAAAAACAAAATCTTTCGTATTTTTCATCCTCCACTCTACATACCATTCACAATATTTCTCTTTGCTCAACACATCACTAACTACACTGCATTTGTAATATTATTGCCATATAACTGTAACACTCACGTCATATCTCCTTGTTAATTTGCCCACATTTCCTGGCTACTTAAAGCCAAATATTTTGATGGTTAGCTTAATAAATGAAAGTATTCACACGCGTTAGCAGCAAATTAATTATATTATCATTCGTACCTTTACTTATTTTTAGTACGATAATATTTGCTAGCATAAAAATTTCAACTGACCGTAATCAAAGTGCACAACACACACTTGAATATAGATTAAACCAAACTCAGCAGCTTAATTTAATCATTAGAACTTTTACCTCTGATATTATTGATGTTGCTCATAAAGCTCGCAGCGGTATGGCACTTTGGAAAGATGCCGCAACTCAAGTGAGCTCGGCAAAAGAGATAATCAGTCAGCAATGGCAAAGCTATCAATCTTCTTCATTATCAGATCAAGAAATATCCCATGTTAATGGTATGGATTCTTCTTACCAAAACAGCATTAAAGCAATAGATAAAATATCCGCTTATATGATCGAAGCTTCTTCTTATGGCATGGGAAATTTTGTTGATTTAGAAATGTATGGAGCTCTTGAACCCTTTCTTCTTCACTTAGATCAACTGGTGATATTACAAAAGGCACTGGCACGAAAAGAAATCAAGGCTAATACAAAACTTGCAAAGCAAACCAACCAAACAATATTTTTAGTTATTGCTGGTGTTGCGTTAACTATTCTATTACTTGGCATATCAATATTTAGATCAATAAGTAAGCCACTGAAACATCTTAAAAAAACAATGATAAGTGTAGAAAAGCAGTCCAACTTAGCACTACGAGTTGAATTAAATAGTAAAGATGAGTTAGGTGAAATAGGACAAAGCTTTAATGGAATGATGGACAGAATAACACAATTTGTTCACACCATTTCTAACATTGGGTCAGCGTTAGATAGCGCAACAGAAAACACGCTAACAGCCTGTATTGATGCAAGAAACCAGGTAATCAGCACACAAAATGAGCTATCAGATGCAAGTGCCTCAATTATTCAAATGACCAAGGCAGTTGAAGTTACTCAATCTCAAACTGAAAAAACAATCATGGTCAGTAAAGAGGCTGATACTCATGTAGTAGAAAATGTTAATACAGTTAAAAAATCATCATTGCAAATCAAGCAATTAGCCGAAGCGATAAACCAATCTGCCGATCAAATGCATGTATTACGAGAACACGGCCAACAGATTAACTCTGTAGTTACTGTTATAAAAGCAGTTGCCGATCAAACAAATTTACTTGCTTTGAATGCCGCAATAGAAGCAGCAAGAGCTGGCGAACAAGGTCGAGGTTTTGCTGTTGTAGCTGATGAAGTGAGAACTTTAGCTCAGCGTACTCAAGAGTCTACCGTAGAAATTGAATCTGTTATTGCCAATATAAGACAAGCAACAGATGAAGCTGCCGCGCAAATGAGAACAAACGCATTGTTTGCTGATGATGGTGCTGAAACAATTAGAACAACAGAAGCAAGCTTGCACGTTATTATAGAGTCATTTGCAAATATTATTGATAAAAACAAACTCATCAATCACAACCAAAGTGAGCAGCTACAAGCAGTTAATAATGTAAATAACATGATGAACCAAATATTTTCTTTATCACAAAAAAGTAAAGACACGACCGAATTGGTACTAGGTAATGCCAAAGATGTAGAAAATCTTAGTAGCAAATTAAAAACAGCATTAACCCACTTTCAATATTAAACCTGATCTCGATCAAATACCTTAGTAAATCAGTCAGGTATTATACTGCTATTATTTTTACTTATTGGAGTATTTTATGGGTTGTTGTGGCGGATGTGGTGGCGAAGACCACAAAGATGAAAAAGAACAAGAAGTACAAGCAGAACAAACATCAGAAACTAAAGATAGTGCTGATAAAGAGTAATTTTATTCTGCCAAAAAAGCAGCAACTTGTTAAAGAGTCGCTGCTTTTTTTATGCCTACTAAAAGCCAAATCAAACCTAGCAACAAGCAATAACACGTCTCATTATTTTCAATAATTATTTTTCCTCCCTTTCTCACCCAATTTTTTACTTTTATAAAGCTTGCTTATCTAATCTTACTCACGTTAGAATCTGCCTCGTTAGGTTTTATCAACTAAATAGAACCTAACCCAATACTTGTCGGAGTGCCAAAGGCTGAGATCGCGAAAGCGGGATCCGTAAAACCTGATCAGATTAATATCTGCGTAGGAAACAAGAAAGAGCATCATTGTCTGTTATAGCAGACATATAGTTAAACTCTCTTTTGCCCAAAGCTCCGCCTATTTTTATCTTTCTCTGACTTTATTTTAGATAAAGCAGAAAAACAAAAACAAGGTGCGATCATGACCAATTCAGTAAATGCTAAAAACATAGTAAAAAAACCACAAACACGCCGTGAAAAACGTGATGCTGCAGAAGCTTTTTTAAAAAATGTTTCTGATCAGTCTTTTCCAAATTCTAAAAAAGTTTATGTTGAAGGTAAAATTCACGACATTAAAGTAGGTATGCGTGAAATAACGTTATCCGATACTTTAGTAAGCGGCAGTAAAGACAACCCAGTTTATGAAAAAAATGACCCCTTATGTGTTTATGATACCTCAGGATTTTACACTGATAATGATGTAGAAATCGATGTGCATAAAGGTATTCCTCGTTTACGTGAGGCTTGGATTGATGCTCGTGACGATGTTGAGTTTTTAACATCAAACAGCTCAAGCTACGCCCAGCAACGTCTTGCTGATGAAGGTGTTGATCACATACGCTTTGAACACTTACCTAAAATGCGTATTGCTAAAAAAGGCAAAAATGTTACCCAAATGCATTACGCACGCCAAGGTATTATTACCCCTGAGATGGAATATATCGCCATTCGTGAAAACCTAAAGCGTGAACAAGTAAAAGATGAAATTTTACTACAACAGCACAAAGGACAACCTTTTGGGGCTAGCATTCCTGAACAAATCACCCCTGAGTTTGTTCGTGATGAAGTTGCTCGTGGCCGCGCTATTATCCCAGTAAACATCAACCACCCAGAATGTGAGCCAATGATTATCGGCCGTAACTTTCTAATTAAAGTTAACGCCAACATTGGTAACTCTGCGGTAACCTCTTCAATTGAAGAAGAAGTAGAAAAGCTAGTTTGGTCTGCCAAATGGGGCGCCGACACAGTAATGGATTTATCAACAGGTCGTAATATTCATGAAACACGTGAATGGATCATGCGTAATTCGCCAGTACCTATCGGCACAGTGCCAATTTACCAAGCACTTGAAAAAGTAAATGGTGTTGCTGAAGATCTTACTTGGGAAATTTTCCGCGATACTTTAATTGAACAAGCAGAGCAAGGTGTTGATTACTTTACTATTCACGCCGGCGTGTTATTACGTTATGTGCCAATGACGGCAAAACGTGTTACCGGTATTGTTTCGCGTGGTGGTTCAATTATGGCTAAATGGTGTTTAGCTCACCATAAAGA
>CAXIBS010000013.1:0-40406 GCA_964022585.1 uncultured Colwellia sp. | reverse complement strand
AGCGCCACAGTCAGTTATTGATGAACTTGAAACTTCTTTCCGTTATAACGATGTTATTATTCGTAATATGATCATGCGCACTAAAACTGCAGTAACTGAAGCATCGCCAATGGCTGTTACTAAAGATGACCGTCGTGACGATCGCCGCGAAGTTAAGAAAGATGTTGCTGCTGCTCCAGCTGAAGTTTCTAAAGAAGAAAAATCAGAAGAAGCTGCTAGCGAATAAGTAATCTGTGACTTTTTTGCAAGATAGCTCGCAAGACGCTTTGCAAGAAAATTGCCTAATATTGACAGGCTCTGTTGTGAAAACACCAAAGCAGTCTACTAGCCCGGCAGGTATTGTTCATAGTCAGTTTTCAATAGACCATAAGTCTATACAAAATGAAGCAGGCATGAACCGACAAGCATTTGTCAGAATACAAGTTGTTGCTACAGGCAATTTATCACACTTAACTCGTGAATTAATTGTTGGGCAAATGATAAAAGTGGCCGGTTTTATTAACCGTCACGAATCAAGAAACGGCAATCCGTTATTGGTTTTACATGCTCAACAAATAGAAATGATTAATTAGTGTTTTATTATGTTCATTCATAGATAAAACCAAATTCGGAGAAAATTATGTCTCGTTTTTTTAGACGTCGTAAATTTTGTCGCTTTACAGCGGAAGGCGCAACTTCTATCGATTATAAAGATGTTGCAACATTAAAAAATTATATCACTGAAAGTGGTAAAATTGTTCCTAGCCGTATCACTGGTACTGCTGCTAAATATCAACGCCAACTAACTCGTGCAATTAAACGCGCTCGTTACTTGTCATTATTACCATACACTGACTTACACAAGTAAGCTGAAAAGGGGTTTATTATGGAAGTAATTCTTCTAGATAAAATCGCCAAATTAGGCGGCCTTGGTGACAAGGTAACGGTTAAATCTGGTTACGCACGTAACTATTTATTACCACAAGGTAAAGCAGTATTTGCATCAGCAGCAAACGTTGAACACTTTGAAGCACGTCGTGCTGAATTAGAAGCTAAATTAGCTGGTGTTTTAGCAACTGCTGAAGCTCGCGCTGCTAAAGTTGTAGAATTAGGCGAAGTTACCATTGCATCAAAATCTGGTGAAGAAGGTAAATTATTCGGTTCTATCGGTACTCGTGACATTGCTGATGCAATCACCGCTGCTGGCGTTGAAGTTGTTAAAGCTGAAGTACGTTTACCATTAGGTGCAATTCGTGAAACTGGCGAATTTGAAATCGCTATTCACTTGCACCACGATGTAGATACTAGCATTAAAGTAATTGTTATTGCTGAAGCATAATTATTAGCTTTAAATCTGTTAATTTAGCTTACTTTTAGTAAGTTAATATTACAGTTCAAAGTACTACATAAAGGCACCACAGGTTCTTATTTTATAAGAAAATGTGGTGTTTTTTTATATACTACTTTTGAACAATAGTATGTTCTACTCGTTCTAGTACTGGCCAATCTTCTTTATTAATAATCCCTCGCTCTAGCATTCCTCCAATACCTTGCATACCACCTGTGTGAAGTAATACTATTTTTTCTCCTGGGCTAAAATAGCCTTCATCAAGTAGCTCTAAAAAGGCGAGAATCATTTTACCTGAATAAACAGGTTCAAAATCAACGCCTGTTATCCGGTTGAACTCAATAATTTGGGCTGCATCTTGTGGGCTAAATTTAGCGTATCCACCGCGATGGTAGTTGGTTAATAGATTCCAGTTTTTATGATTTTTTGCATTTTCTGGCAATAAGGACTTAACTTCATTTCTTAAATACTCAGCATTTTTTAACACGGCAATAGCAAGTATTTTATGATTCGTTTGGTTTGATGCATCACCAGCTACTAAGCCCGCTAGAGTTCCACCGCTGCCTAGCGGAGTAATTAAAGTATCAAAGGTAGTTTGTTGAATTAGTTCGGTGATTATTTCACTAACACCTTTAATAGCGAGCGAGTTGCTACCACCTTCAGGGATAAAAGAATAAGATGGAAATTGTTGCTGTAACTCAGCAAGATAATCACTATCGTATCGGCGTCGGTATGTTTTCCTGTCCACAAAATGCAGCTTCATACCCCAATGTGTAGCCCAAGATAGAGTAAAATTATTAGCGTACTCTGCTTCACCACGAATAATGCCTACACAGGGAATATTTTGTTCAAAACAAGCAAATGCTAATGCGTGAATATGGTTTGAATAACATCCGCCAAAGCTAAGTACACCTTGAACACTTGGTGATTGTTTAGCTGCTTCTATATTGTATTTAAGCTTACGCCATTTATTTCCTGAGATGATTGGATGAATAATATCATCACGTTTTATTTGAACCTGCACTTTATGCTTGTTGAATGCAGGATGATTTAGCGGTTGTAGATCAGATAGAATTGCCATGGTATATGTTTTTTTATAGGAAAATGGTAATAAAAAACTAAAAAGCCAATAATAATACTTGCAGCAGTACTCCAATAAAGGATACTGTTATTAATAATTTTTTTAAGTCATTCATTTTAATAATAATATAATACATAAATACATGTCTTTATTCTCATCAATAAAAAATATTTTTTCAAAAAGTGATTCGAATCAATTGGTTGGTATTTCTTTGCAGCAAGAGTCAATTGCTTTATGCTCACTGTCTTCTTTAATTGCATCGGCACCTGAGCAAATACCTACTGACTCTGAAGGTGTTTTCCAACATAAATCAGTCAATCAGTTGGATTTTTCTAACGCCATTGCTACGTTGAAAGTAGAGCTAGCCTTCAAAGGTAAATGTCATATTGTATTGAGTGCTGAACAGTCGCAAATTGTGCAAGTTGATAAACCAAATGTTCCCTCAGCAGAAATTAATGCGGCTTTGAAATGGCAAGTAAAAGATCTTGTCAGTATATCGCCTGATAATATGGTTGTTGATTACTTTGATGGCCCAGTATTAGCAGGGGGGAAACAAAAAGTTAATGTGGTTTGTGCACCTATTGATGAACTTAAGAAAATTGTTGCTGTAACTAATAGTCAAGATAGTGAAGTGGCAAGCATTACAACAGTGGAATTTGCTTTTGCTAATTTACTACCTACGCAAAATGATGCTTGTTTATTAGTTTGTCAGCAGCCAAATGAAGAAATTGTATTATTAATTGTTAAACAAGGTAAGTTGTACTTTCATCGTCGTTTACGTGGCTTTAAACAGATAGCACATAGAACAGAAGAAGAATTGTCAATAGCGGTAGTTGATAACTTAGCATTAGAAGTGCAACGCTCTTCTGATTTTTTTGAGCGTCAATTGAAACAAGCATCAATAAAAGAAATAAAAGTATTATTACCGATCGCTAATGAAAGCTTCTTAGCAAGAAAGTTAGCAGAGAATTCTCATGTTCCAGTTACTTTGTTAACATTACCTGAAGCATATCAGCAACATCGAAGCTTTGCCGCTGCTATTGGTGCAACAATGCATGAGAGAACTCTTGTAGAACAATCTCAGGAGGCAGTGCATGTCAGCTAATCTCAACGCAGATAACTCTGCTAATAAATACAGTATCAATTTATTACAGCCAGAGCTTCTTCCAGAAAAAATATTTTTAACATTACCTAGAGTTGTTTCAACATGGGTTATTGCTTTTACGCTCATGTTATCTTGGGGTGTTTATACAGAATTTGAACATAAATCATTACAAGGTAAGCTTAACGTTTTACAGAAAGAAAAAGCAACGCAAGATAAGCAGCTTGCCGATTTAACTTTGCAAATTACTTCTCGAAAAGTAGATAGTAACCTAGCAGAAAATTTGGCATCAATTAAGTTATTGATAAGCAACAAACAAGCACTTCATGAAAAATTAACTAACCCAAATAAAACCTATGTAGCTGGCTTTGCCACAGCTATGAATGAATTAGCTCAATTACATCATCAAGATGTTCGCTTACAAAGCATTAATATTAATAATGATGATATGACCTTTTCAGGGCTAGCTTTAACGCCAGAAGCTGTGCCGGCATGGCTAGCGGGGTTTGAAAACTCTTTGCTATTATCAGGTAAATCATTCTCTCACTTTAAATTATCTGAAAATGAAGAGAGCATTACTGAGTTTACTGTTAGCTCTAAAGCTAAAGAGGTGTCATTAAAATGAAACAACAATGGCAAGAAAACAGTGAGAAGTTTTTAAAACTAACCATTAGAGAACAGTACTTAATCTTATTTACGGGCCTTGTAGCGGTATTTTTTATCATTTTTTACTTATTTATTGATGTAAAAATGACAGCTAATACTAAGGCGAGCAAAAAAATAGTACAACTAGAGAACAGTAATAGATCATTGAAATTATCAGTGCTTGAACTACAAGCTGGTTTACAACGTGACCCAAATGAAGAAGTAAGAAATAAAATAACTCAGTATGAAGGTAAGCTTGCCAAAGTTGATAAGAGCTTACTTGAATTAACTAGTGATCTGATAAGCCCAATTCAAATGCGTTATGCACTATTAGACTTATTGAACCTTAAAAAAAGTGTTTCATTGTTATCTTTTGAATTATTGGGGGCGCAACCTTTATTAACAGCGCCATCGGCAAAGTTACCAGCTAAATCAACATCTGATGCCCTTAAACAAAATGAAAACCAAGTAAGTGCTAATGATAACGCTTCAGGCGTAAACCTATATCGCCATGGTATTAAAATTAAACTTTCAGGTAGTTATTTCGATTTACGCGATTATTTAGCGCAGCTTGAAAAGCTAAAGTGGAAGTTTTTTTGGCAAGACTTTAACTTTAAACTAACAGAATATCCTAATAGTGAATTAGAGATTGAAATGTATAGTTTAGGTACTAAGAAGGAGTTTGTTGGTGTTTAAATTTTCTTCTTTATTTATATTAACTTGTAGTTTTATTTTCTCGATAACTCAAGTGCAGGCAAATACTGATCCTACTCGTCCGTTTGGCCATAAAGCAACATCAATAATAGCGCCAGGTGAGAAAAAGCTAGTTTTACAATCCATTATTCACGGAGATGGCATTCATACAGCAGTGATTAATGGCAAAGTATTACGAACTCTTGATCGTATTGGTGAATATCAGCTAACAGCCATTAATGATCAAAGTGTGGTTTTGCGTAGTAAATCAAAACAGCTAAAATTACATATATTTAAAAATAATTTGGTAAAAGTTAAAACTTATTAGCGAGAGAATACTCGTCAAGAATCTTTAAATTCAAGCATAATAAAAAAAGTTGAATTATGAAACAGTCAAAATTAAACATAGCGTTATCTACTTTATTGCTAGCACTGGGTGGTTGCCAATCAACTCCCGATCAGCCTACAGATATGAAAGAAGGTTTAGAGCAAGCAATCAATGAAACAGCAGTGTTAAATAGCCCTAAGGCATTAACACAAGTGCCAAATTCAGTGCAGCAAGACCTAATGCAGCAAAATATGGCACAAGCCAAGCAAAGCCTATTATCTGAAAAAAGACTAGAAGTGTCTGCAACCTCAGTAGCAGCGAAAGATTTTTTTACCGCGATAGTTGCAGATTCTCCTTATAGTATTGCGATTCATCCTGAGGTTAATGGCAGCATATCGTTAAGTTTATCTGATGTAACATTGACTGAAGTTTTAGCTGTAGTTGAAGATATTTATGGTTTTGATATTCGTCGAAGTGGCAGCGTTATTCAAGTTTACCCTGCAGGTATTCGCACTGAAACTATTGCACTTAACTATTTATTCTTAAAACGATTTGGCACTTCTACTACCAGTATTAACTCAGGTGGGGTCTCAGAAAACGATCCTAACAGTAATAGCAATAATAATAGCAGTAATAGTAACAATAATAATAGAAGCAACAGTAACAGTAGTGGTAATAGCCAAAATAACCAAAGCAATAGTGGTATTAATATTTATACCGAAAATGAATCTAGCTTTTGGACTGAATTAAAAGAAACGTTATCAGCGTTTGTAGGAAGCTCTGACGGACGTTCGGTGATTATTTCACCTCAAGCCGGTTTAGTGACCGTACGAGGTTTACCCGCAGAGATTTCAGCAGTAAAAAAATTCATTAGTGATACTGAAACACATTTACATCGCCAAGTTATTATTGAAGCGAAAATAATGGAAGTAACACTTAATGATGAATATCAACAGGGTGTTCGTTGGAACGAAATATTAGGTAGTTTAGGTAATACAGATTTTACTTTCAGTACAACAGGTAGTATTTCAGGTAATACCATTAGCGGTGATATTGGTGGTGCTTCAGCAGTAAGCTTTTCAGGCCATAATTTTAATGGCGTAATTGATTTACTACAAACTCAAGGTAATGTGCAAACACTCTCAAGCCCAAGAATAACCGCTACTAATAATCAAAAAGCTGTTATTAAAGTGGGTGAAGATGAATACTTTGTAACTGATGTTTCTAGTACAACTACGACTGGTACATCAACTACCACAACGCCAGAAGTAGAGTTAACACCTTTCTTTTCTGGTATTGCATTAGATGTTACGCCTCAAATCGATGCCGAGGGTAATGTTATATTGCATGTGCACCCTTCAGTTACCTTGACCGATGAACAAAATAAAGTGATTCAAATTGGTGAGCAAGAACTAGTGTTGCCATTAGCACAAAGTCGAGTGCGAGAGTCAGATACTATAATTCGTGCTAAGTCGGGAGAGATAGTTGTTATTGGCGGTTTAATTGAAACCTATCAAACTGATCAAGAGTCTAAAACACCGCTACTAGGGGATATTCCTTTACTTGGTAATTTATTTCAAAGTGTTAGTGAAGTTGAGCAAAAACGCGAATTAGTTATTCTGCTTAAGCCTGTTGTTATTGGGCAAGACACATGGAAAACACAGTTACAAGATGCTCGTTCTTTATTACAAAAGTGGTTCCCTGAAGAAGACGAACCAATTAATGCTCAATAGTAGAGTTTGTAATATATGTACTTGTATCACTTTGGCTTAACTGAGTTACCTTTTACGTTAACACCAAATACGAGTTTTTTTTTAGCGCTAGAGCCTCATAATGAGGCACTGGCGGTATTAATGACGGCATTGAAAACAGGTGAAGGATTCATCAAGGTTGTGGGTGAAGTTGGCACTGGTAAAACCTTACTATGCCGTAAATTACTTAATGAAATCCCTGAGCATTTTGTTACCGCTTACATTCCTAATCCCTACTTAAATCCCGATGAGTTGCGAAGAGCCGTTGCTATTGAGCTTGGCGTGAAACAAGCGCAGCGTATGTCGGTACAACTTTTAACACAGCGTATTCAAAATAGATTGTTAGAGCTACATACAAAAGGTCACTCTGTGGTTTTAATACTTGATGAAGCGCAAGCTCTTCCAGAAGAAAGTTTAGAAGCGCTTCGGCTATTTACAAACTTGGAAACAGAAACTCGTAAGTTATTGCAAGTTGTGCTTTTTGCACAACCTGAATTAGATCAACGTTTGTCTCAAACTGAATTTAGACAATTGCGTCAACGAATTACCTTTTCCTATCAACTACGTGCAATGAAAGCAGAAGAAGTTCAGCAATACATACAACATAGGTTGCAAATAGCTGGCTATAAGGGAGCTGCATTATTTTCTACAAGTTTGTGCAAGAAAATAACTAAAGCAAGCCAAGGAATACCGCGGCTAGTAAATATAATATGTCATAAAATGCTGATGTTAAGTTATGGACAAGGTAACTATCAAATGACAAGAAAACAGTTAGCTGCGGCAATAAAGGATACTGAAAGTATAAGCACTTCATCTATTTCACGATTCAATGGAAAAAACGTTTTTTTGTTTAGTATTATTTCTACGCTCTTATTAATACTGGGGTATTTCACTTACTCACTCTATCTATCAGGGAGAGTATAATGAGTGTTATCAACCAGATGTTAAAAGATCTAGAGCAGCGTACGCCTGAGCAAGGGCAAGCTGCAACGCCATTAGTTCAAAAGCAAAAGTCATCAACAGTTAAAATTGTTTTGATAAGCGTAGCGGTATTAGTTAGTTTAAATTTACTTGGGTTTTATATTTGGGATTTGCAAAAACAAGTTGCCAGTAGTGAACAGCAGGTAAAAAATTATTTATTAGAGCAAGATGAAAGTGATCAAATAGCGAAAGAGAAAACCCCAAAAGCGCAGCAAATTAATCAAGTTAAATTAAATGAAAGCTCGTCACAGCCATCTAAAGAAATATTAGCTGCAAGTCAACAAATAATTAAGCGAGAGAAAGCTACACTAGTACAGGCTGCTTTGCCAAAGGTTGAAGTTGCACCTAAAAATACATCGACTCAGCAATCAATAACGAAAAAACAAACTAATAATACAGAACAAACTAATGTGGTTGAAATTGTACATAACAATGTTAGCAAATTAACAAAACTAATAGAAAAACCAGCAGAAAAGCAAGCTATTAAAAGAATCGAGAATAATGAACCAGTAGCAAGGTTCACGAAAGAGAATACCCCGACAGAAAGTAAAATGACGGTATCTCGTCGTCAATTAACAGCGCAAGAATTAATATCACAAAAATTGGCTAGAGCTGAAAAAGCGATAAAAAATAACGATATAGTTAAAGCTGAAAAGTTATTTGAAGAAACTTTAATTATCGAGCCAAATCACAAGCAAGCACGTAAAAAACTTGCAGCTTTATGGTTTGGAAGAAAGTCATATCAACAAGCAATAAATTTATTGTCTCAGGGAATTTCACTTGATAGCAATGATGCTGAGTTAAGGTTGCTAAAAGCGCGAATTTATCTTCAGCAAGGAAAAAGTCAAGCTGCTTACAACACTTTAAAACCATTACCTATGCTTAAACATCAAGACTATCAGGTAATGTTAGCCAATGTTGCACAGCAAATAGAACAATATGAAAGTGCTATTCAAGCATATAAAGTGTTAATAGAAATGCAAAGCTATAGCGGCCGTTGGCACTTAGGTTTAGCAATTATTTATGACAAAAATAGTCAGTTTTCTTTAGCGGCAACTGAATATGCTACCGCTTTGACAAAATCAGATTTATCGATTGCTTCAGCAAAGTTTGCTCAGCAACGTATGCAAGCTTTAGGAGAATAATTAAAATGGCGACTCCCAAATTAAAAATGCGCTTAGGTGATCTTTTAGTTCACGAGCACATCATTACCAATGAACAATTGATGGAAGCATTAAATAGCCAAAAAGCTTCAGGAAGAAAGCTAGGTGATACATTAATTGAATTAAATCACCTTTCAGAAAGACAATTACTTGAGTTTTTAGCGCAACAATTAGATTTACCTTTTTTAGATCTTAGCCAACGCCGAATTCCATCAGAGTTAGCCAGCTTACTGCCAGAAGTACACGCACGACGTTTACGAGCATTATTGATAGAAGATCGTGGTGACTCTGTTTTAATAGGCATGAGTGATCCAGCAGATTTGAATGCGGTTGATCAGCTTGAGCGTATGCTTTCACCAAAAAGCATATCTCTTGCGGTGGTAATGGACTCTCAAATGTTTGATGCTTTTGATGGGCTTTATCGCCGAACTGCTGACATCGAATCTTTTGCTAGCCAATTAGAAGAAGAGTATGAAAAATCATCGAGCTTTGATTTATCCACTTCTTTTATTGACGAAACTGGCGATGCCACTGTAGGCAAACTATTACAATCTGTGTTTGAAGATGCAGTACAAATGCGTGCATCTGATATTCACATTGAACCAGATGAAAATCAGTTACGTATTCGTCAACGTATTGATGGCGTGCTACAAGAAAATATTCTGAAAGAAAATAAAATAGCTTCAGCTATGGTTTTACGCTTGAAGCTAATGGCAGGATTAGATATTTCTGAAAAGCGTATTCCTCAAGATGGCCGTTTTCATATGAAAATAGCAGGTCACGAGATTGATGTACGTATGTCGACGATGCCAGTGCAACATGGTGAGTCAGTTGTTATGCGGTTATTAGATCAGTCTGCTGGCTTGTTATCATTAGATCAAACAGGTATGCCAAAAGATTTAGTGAAACGTGTTCGTCACCAAATAACTCGTCCTCATGGCATGGTGTTGGTTACAGGGCCTACTGGTAGCGGTAAAACAACTACTCTATATGCAGCCTTGAGTGAATTAAATGAAGCCAGTAAAAAAATTATTACCGTTGAAGATCCGGTGGAATATCGATTACCTCGTATAAACCAGGTGCAAGTAAATACTAAAGTTGGTTTAACTTTTTCTACTGTATTACGCACGGCGCTACGTCAAGATCCCGACATCATGATGGTGGGGGAAATGCGAGATCAGGAAACGGTAGAAATTGGTTTACGAGGCGCACTAACTGGTCACCTAGTGTTATCAACATTACATACTAATGATGCTATAACCAGTGCTTTGCGTTTAATTGATATGGGTGCAGCTGGGTTTTTAGTGGGTAGTTCATTACGTGGAGTTATTGCTCAGCGTTTGGTACGCCGTGTTTGTGATCATTGTGTGGAAGAGCATATACCTGATCCACAAGAGTTAATGTGGTTAACTAATCTAGCAGGCGAAAAAGCAAATAGTGTTAAGTTTGTACAAGGTAAAGGCTGTCAAAGTTGTCAATACACAGGTTATAAAGGCCGAATTGGTGTTTTTGAATTCTTAGAAATGAATGAACCTATGATGTCTGCGTTAAAGCGTGATGATACGCAAGCATTCACTGATTTATCTAAAGCGAATCCAAGCTTTAAGCCATTGGCGTTATCTGCTTTTGATTATGCCTCAGAGGGCATAACAACGGTAGAAGAAGTATTACGCTTAGTCGAAACAGTAGAAGTGAGCTAGTCACACTAAAGAGTAATTTATGGCATCATTTAAATATACTGGTCGCAATGTCAATGGCAACCAAGTTAAAGGTAATATGGAGGCAGGAAGTACTTCTGCTGTGGCTGAGCAACTCTTAGGGAAAAGTATTACGCCTATTTCTATTACCGAAGTCACGGTTAAGAAAAATGACAGTGTTGCGAGTAAAGATGTCAGTGAGATTTTTGGTTTAACTCGAGTATCACTAGACGAGCTAATAATATTTTCTCGTCAAATGTATGCTTTAATGCGCTCCGGTGTACCTATTTTGCGCGCTATAAATGGTATGGAAGAAGCAAGTAACTCTGCTTCTTTGAAAAAAGCATTGGCTGATATTGCTAACCAATTACAAGGTGGTTTTACTCTTTCATCAGCAATGCATCAACACCCCAAAATTTTTAACTCTTTGTTTGTCTCATTAATTCATGTTGGTGAAAATACAGGTCAACTTGAAGAGTCCTTTTTAAAACTAACTACCTATTTGGAACGAGAACAAGCAACAAAAAAACGTATTAAAACCGCTTTGCGTTACCCTACCATGGTAATTATTGCATTCCTAAATTTTTAGATTTAACCGAGCAGGCTAAGCAGGCAAATATTGAAGGCATGGCTGGTGGCTTTGCTACAGGTGTTTCATTAGCTAGAGCACAATGGGAAGCTGAAGCTCGCCCTACGGCAAATAGTGTAAATCGTATAGTTTATGACGGTGCGGAGTTATTCTTAACGACTCCTGCTTCAGGGAGCACTATTCGACCAGGTTACCCTACGGGATCAAATGCGGCCAGTGCTGCTGCAAATGCTACTGGTGAGAGTATGACAACCGATCGTTGTATAGAAGTTTGGCAGGGAATATTAGCGCAACCACCTACAATTAGCGCTACTATTGCTGACTTAAATGATAATACACAAAATATTGACTACTTTGTTATTGTTAACAGTAACCTTTGTGGATACTTTCTAAGGGAAACCTTGGATCAAGATGCAAGTGGCAACTACACTGCACCAGCAGATGCAACAGTAGGTAATAATTTTTTCTACAATAATGCCGATAGCTCTGTTGTAGTTAATGTGAAGAAAAATTAATAGCGATACCAAATTACCGTAAAAAAATAAAAATTTTAATTGAATAAATAAGGATCAATACAATGGGCTTAAGTACATTAAAAAATTCTCAGCAAGTAAGTAAACAAAAAGGTTTTACCCTAATCGAATTAGTAGTCGTTATCGTAATTTTAGGTATTTTAGCTGTTACTGCTGCGCCTAGGTTTATCGATGTAAGTGCTGATGCCAGAAGGTCTGTAATGGAAGGCGTGGAAGGTAGTATTGAAAGTGCTGTGTCAATGATTAATGCAAAAGCGATAATTCAGAACCAAATAGGTGCTACAGGCGCTGTAACAGTAAACGGTGATTTTTATGCTGTAGTTAACGGTTTTCCTGCAGCTGAAGCACTAGGTGATGGTTCAACTAATGCTTTAGGGTTGGGAATTACTTCATTAATTGATGCAAGTGCAGAAATTACCATGACTGATGCCGATCCTGCATTATTTCAACATTCAGAAGCTGGAACGGCAGCAGAGTGTCAACTTTCCTATGCTGATGCAGCTGATAGTGACACGCGTCCTGTTATAACGCCCACATTCACTGACTGTTAGAAGTTATTGGTATATCTTAATGTGAAAAGAGGGTTATCCCTCTTTTTTTATATCTGTTACTTAGCATTTATGATCAATTTTTGTTAACTTAATAGGCTATTGTTTTAACGCTACAAAATCATTGGAGTCACACCATTAAGTTTCTTTGGGCTATAATTTATCTGGTTGTACTTGTTTGGTCAGGCATCGCACCTAAAGATTATTTTACGTGGTTTTTAGAGGTTTTACCGGCGATGATTGGCGCTGCTATATTACTCTATACTTATCACTCTTTTAGGCTCACACCGCTATTGTATGGTTTGATTTTATTCCATTGTGTTGTGTTAATGGTTGGCGGCCATTATAGCTACGCAGAAGTTCCGCTGTTTGATACCATAAAAGAATTTTTTGATTTAGAACGTAACAATTACGATAAAGTAGGCCACTTTGCTCAAGGCTTTGTTCCAGCGATAATTGCACGTGAAATATTGATTCGAAAAAACGTAGTTAATGGCAGATCTTGGTTAAACCTCTTTATTGTTTCTATTGCGTTAGCTTTTAGCGCCTTTTATGAACTTATTGAGTGGTGGGTTGCTATTTCTACCGGGGAAGATGCAGAAGCTTTCTTAGGTACTCAAGGTTATGTTTGGGATACACAATCTGATATGGCTGTTGCCTTACTTGGTGCTATTTGCGCTATTATTTTTCTTGCTAAAATACATGATAAACAGCTTTTACAGTTGAGGTCGTAGTTTCTCTGGTAACTCAAAGCAATATTCTTTTTGTGTTAATGGGCAAACAAAATGTAAATTAACAGCACATAATTGCAAATCTGTTGAGTCATCTTTTTTAGCAATACCGTGTAACCTGTCACCAACAACAGGAAAGCCAATACTGGCTGCATGAATACGAATTTGATGCTTTCTGCCACTATCAATCTTTACTGCAATTAATGATTGATGTTTGGCTGCATCATATCGTAAACAGCGAAAAGTGCTTTGAGCACTTTTACCATCAACTTCTGAATTGATTATTTGTGGCTGTTCATTGGTAGTGTAATTTCCGTGCACAATTATTTGATAGTACTTTTCAAGAGAATTGTTGTTTGTTGTGCGGTTTTCAAACATTGAAGTTAACGCTTGCGCCGTTTTTTTACTGTGAGCAATTATTATTAAGCCTGTCGCCGCTTTATCTAGCCGATGAACAATAAAAGTAGCACGTTCATCAGCGAAGTATTGATTAACAAAGCGAGCTATAGTGCAGTGATCACTCCATTTAGAACCTTGAGATAACATACCAAAGGGTTTATACCAAACACTATAGTTAACCTCATCACTGATTAAAATAGCCTCGTCAACTTCATTCGCCAACACTGCTTCATTATAGTAAAAATGTAGCTCATCACCTTGTTGCATTACTTTTTTTAGACGACGTAATCTTTGGGTATGTTTACCTCGAGTTAACCATAAAGCACCTTTGTTTATCGCCTGTTTTAGTTGCGCTTTACTAAGAGCATTGTTGGTATTTTCAAGAGAAGTAAATAGTGCTGCTATAGCAGTAACTGATTCAGATAAGCTTGAGTTATCAAACTTGATATGTTGCTCAAAAATAAGGGGCATAAACAATAAAAAAAGAAATTAAGTTAATTTCGTTGAGCTTAACACTTTTACGCATCAAGCGTTATCAGGTAACATTAATTTTAATAGTATCTTTTACATCAATAACAAATGAAGAGTAGATAATGGATCGTGATTTAACCCTTTTTCCCAATGACAATATTGGTGATTCACTGTGGCAAATGAAAGAAGCAGGTGATGATCTTGAAAAAATAAGAGAAGTTGAATTTTCAGTCTTATTTCCCTCACAAGCATTAGCATTACAGTTTGGACAATTATTATTAGAAAATAGCCAAAAGCTATCTTGTACCCCCTTTCAAGAAAATGAAGCGCTACCCTGGGAAATTACCGCTTATCCAGAGATGTCACTTGATTATGAAAATGTTAGTGCTTACTCAGAGCTGCTTGAAACTAACAGTGAACAATTTCAAGGTGAATTTGATGGTTTTTATTGTTTGTAATATATCAAAAGCAATAAAGTAACAAAGTGTATAAGCTGTAATGAGAAGAACAGGACAGACAAATATGATAGATATTAAGCAATTAACTGAACTGCAAAAAAAAAGTAAAACCTCTTTTGCTGAGCAACGTAAGCTTTTAAAAAGAGTGATGGCAGGGGATACAGTACCTTGCTCTGTGTGTAGGCAACCATTATTTTTAATCACGCCCCAAGATATGAATAAAACAAATCATGAATATTCAGGTATACGCTGTAAAAAGGGTTGTACGGATATTTTATTAGATTTTGTTTGATTGTCATTAATTGACATTTTAAATGTTTTTTTGAAATTACTACTAGTAACAACGAATTTTATTCAGTTTTACTCTTACTAACCCTCGATGTTAAATAAAGAGCTATATCCTCTGATATAAAATGTTGTACACTTGCCACCCTAAAAAATACTCATGGAAATTACGGATCCCCTTATGAAAAAACTAATTGTGTTATTAACTCTTTCTACATTGAGCTCTTCTGTATTAGCACAGGAAACAAGCTGGTTAGACAGTCTTAAAAACTTAGTTGGCTTAGGTGAAGCCAAGGAACAAACTGTAGAGGCATCTACATCAGCAATGCCTAGCGCAGATGGCTTAGTTGGCATGCTAACAAGCGGTTTAGGTGTAAATAACAATCAAGCATCTGGTGGTATGGGTGCAATTTTAAATTACGTTAAAGGTAACGTATCAACAGAGCAATTTGGTCAATTAGCAAAATCAATTCCTGGCGTAGATGGATTAATTGGTCAAATGCCAGATCTTAGTAAAATTACTTCTGCCTCAGAAGGTGGAGTAGGTGGGTTACTTAATAAAGCTGCAGAATATAGCGATTCATTAAAGTCGATCAATGATGTAAAAAACCAATTTGAAGCATTGGGTCTTAAACCTGAAATGATCAGTCAATTTATTAGTGCTGCTCAAAGCTACCTTAATACTGAACAAGGACAACAGGCAAAGAAAATTTTAACGGATGGTTTAGGTAAACTATTAGGTTAATTTTTTACTGATATTGACTACACATTAGCGATGAAAATTAACTTTTGAATCGCTAATGTTCTCATTTTTACTTTCAAAACCTCTTAAGTTTTGCATTAATAAACATGCACATTTATTAATGTGTTTTTTACCACTAAATCATAAAAAAGTTGCTATATCAGCTAACGATTTTTTTACTTTCGCATGAGCAGGTACCGTTGCATCAGCAGCAGGGTAGCCCGCAATTAATAGCATATATGCACGCTCATTATCACCGCGATTACAAACCTTGTTTAAAAATGACATAGGCTTTGGTGTGTGGGTTAGTGTTGCTAAGCCAGCATTATGCAAAGCGTTGATTAGAAAACCTGTCGCTATACCAACAGACTCATGCACGTAATAATTAGTGTTTTTATCTTCTTCGTTTATACCGCCTTTTTTCTGACTGAAAATAGCAATTAACCAAGGAGCATGTTCAAGGTAAGGTTTGTTAGCATCAGTGCCTAAGTCCTTTAACGCATCAAGCCACTCTTCACCGGCACGTCCCTCATAAAAGCCACGCTCATGGTGCTCTGCTTGCTCTCTTATTTGCTTTTTTATATCAGCTGAACTAACAGCAACAAAATGCCAAGGTTGATGGTTTGCACCACTTGGCGCTGTGCCTGCCGCTTTTAAGCAATTTTCAATGATGGCTCTACCAACTGGTTTGTCACTAAAGCTACGAATGGAGTGGCGGCGTTTAATATATTGATAAAATTGTTCTGAGCGCTCTAGCATTTCGCTCGGTGGGTATTCAATGAAATCGGATAAAGGGGAATTGTCATGTTCTTGCATATTAATACTGATTATAATTATTAAAGTGCAATTACTTTAGCAGAGTTATCCACGTTTTAAAAAGCAATAAAAAACCGACGAGTTTCAGAGAAACTGTCGGTTTAGTTTATTGATTAATGTTTTTACGATTAACCAAATTATCTTGAAGCTGATTGAGTCAAGTTCACGAAGAAAGCACGGAGCTGACAAATGTCAGTGAGTACTTGCGACAAAGAACATGGCTCTAACAGCAAAAAGATTAGCCGATAAAGGCGCGAGCGTTACGGAACATACGAACCCAAGGTGAATCTTCACCCCAGCTATCTGGATGCCATGAGTTAGCAACAGTTCTAAATACACGTTCAGGATGCGGCATCATAATCGTAACGCGACCATCTGTTGTTGTTAGTGAAGTAATACCATCAACTGAACCATTTGGGTTAGCGGGGTAAGTTTCGGTAACATCACCATAGTTATTAATGTAACGCATAGATACTGTGCCAGAGTTATTAGCGGCATCAATCGCTTCATCACTACTAAATTCAGTACGGCCTTCACCATGAGAAACGGCGATTGGCATTACTGAACCAGCCATACCTTTAAATAATACTGATGGACTTTCTTGAATTTCAACTAATGAAAAACGTGCTTCAAAGCGTTCAGATTTGTTTTGTACAAAGCGTGGCCATGCATCACTTCCTGGAATAATTTCTTTTAGGTTAGACATCATTTGACAGCCATTACATACGCCTAATGAAAAAGTATCTTCACGCTCAAAGAAAGTTTTAAACATTGCTTTGGCATTTGGGTTGAATAAGATTGATTTTGCCCAACCTTCACCAGCACCTAATACATCACCGTAGGAGAAACCGCCACAGGCGACTAAGCCGTTAAAGTCAGCTAAGTCAGTGCGGCCAGCAAGTATGTCTGACATATGCACATCAATAGCGACAAAACCAGCGCGATCAAATGCTGCTGCCATTTCAACATGCGAGTTAACCCCTTGCTCACGTAAAATAGCAATACGTGGGTTAGTGCCGTTTTGTGCATCTTTAGCAATTAAATCAGCCACAATATCTTCGTTGATATCAAAGCTTAAATCAGCTTGTAAGCCCGGATCTTCAGTATCAAACTTCACATCATGTTCTTCTTGAGCACAAGCAGGGTTATCACGCATAGATTGCATTTGATAAGTAGTTTGTGCCCATGTAGTACGGTAATAAGTACGAGAGTTTTCTAATACAACTTCGTTATCACGGATAAAACGAATAGTGTCTTCATTGTTAAGTCGACCAACATCAGTACAATAATCTAATACACCATGTTCAGCTAAAACTGCGTGAATAGCATCAACATCATTTTCACGAATTTGAATTACTGCGCCAAGCTCTTCATTAAATAAAACTGAAATGTTATCGCCGCTGAGCTTACTAATATCAATATCAACGCCAGTATGGCCAGCAAATGCCATTTCACAAACGGTAGTAAATAAACCGCCATCAGAAATATCGTGATAAGCAACTAGCTTTTCGTCACGAACAATAGCTTGCATAGCATTGAAGAAACCTTTTAATGTTTTAGCGTTATCAACGTCAGGAGTTTCATTACCAAGTTGCTTATAAACCTGTGCTAAACATGAACCACCTAAACGGTTTTTGCCTTTTGATAAATCAATGGCAATAAGGCGAGTATCACCTTGATCTGTTCTTAATTGCGGTGTAACTGTTTTACGAATATCTTCTACTGCGCCAAATGCAGTAATGATTAATGACATAGGTGAAGTAACGCTTTTATCCTCACCATTATCTTGCCACTTAGTTTTCATAGACATTGAGTCTTTACCAACTGGGATAGTTAAACCTAGTGCAGGACATAACTCTTCGCCAATAGCTTTAACTGCTTCATAAAGACCTGCATCTTCACCAGGGTGACCTGCTGGCGACATCCAGTTAGCTGAAAGCTTAATACGGTTTAAGTCGCCAATATCAGTACCAGCAATATTCATTAAAGACTCTGCTACGGCTAAACGAGCTGAAGCGCCAAAGTTTAGTAATGCAACAGGTGTACGTTCGCCTAATGACATTGCTTCGCCGTGGTAAGAGTCAAGTGCTGAAGCGGTAACACCACAATCTGCTACTGGTACTTGCCAAGGGCCTACCATTTGATCGCGATTAACCATACCGGTTACCGAGCGATCACCAATGGTGATAAGGAAAGTTTTTTCTGCAACCGTTGGTAAGCTAAGAATACGTTTTGCGGCATCTTCAATGTTAATTTCGCTAACATTTAATTGGTCGCCTGCAGCGGTTTCTCTTTGCACATCTTTAAATATCTTAGGCGTTTTACCTAATAAAACGTCAAGAGGTAAATCAATTGGTGTATCTAACTTTTCGTTACCAGCAAAGTGTGAATCAGTAACGGTTAATTGCTCTTCTTCAGTTGCTCTGCCCACTACAGCAAACGGCGCACGTTCACGTTGACAAATTTGTTCAAACGTCGCTAAATTTTTGTCTGATACAGCAATTACGTAACGCTCTTGAGATTCATTACACCAGATCTCATGCGGTGCCATGCTGCGCTCGTCATTAGGCACATTACGAAGTTCGAAAACGCCACCACGACCACCATCTGACACTAATTCAGGGAAGGCATTTGATAAACCACCTGCACCTACATCATGTATGAAAGCAATTGGATTTTGCTCTCCTAGCTGCCAACATTTGTCGATAACTTCTTGACAGCGACGCTCCATTTCTGGGTTTTCACGTTGCACAGAAGCAAAATCTAAATTCTCTGCTGATTGACCGGATGCCATTGAAGATGCTGCGCCGCCACCTAAACCAATGTTCATGGCAGGGCCACCTAAGGCGATTAAATTAGCACCAACAACAATTTCACGTTTTTGTACGTGTTCATCACGAATATTACCTAAACCACCAGCAAGCATAATAGGTTTGTGATAGCCGCGTACTTCACTGCCATTGAAAGAGTTTACTTGCTCTTCGTAAGTACGGAAATAACCTAAAATAGCTGGACGACCAAATTCATTATTAAATGCTGCGCCACCTAATGGGCCTTCCAACATAATATCTAAAGCTGAAACAATTCGACTTGGCTTACCAAAATCAGTTTCCCAAGGCTGTTCAAAGTTAGGAATGCGTAAGTTAGATACTGAAAAGCCAACCAAACCTGCTTTAGGTTTTGAACCAATACCAGTAGCACCTTCATCACGAATTTCACCACCACTACCCGTAGCAGCACCTGGGTAAGGTGAAATAGCCGTAGGATGGTTATGCGTTTCTACCTTCATTAATATTTGAATATCTTCATGGTTGTAGCCATAGACGTTGGTTTCAGGGTTAGGGAAGAAACGACCACCTTTATTACCCACCATTACCGCAGCGTTATCTTTATAAGCACTTAATACAAAGTCAGGATTTACTTCATGGGTGTTACGAATCATTTTAAATAATGATTTTGGCTGTTTTTCGCCATCAATAGTCCAGTCGGCATTAAAAATTTTATGACGACAATGCTCAGAGTTAGCTTGAGCAAACATGTAAAGTTCAATATCGTGTGGGTTACGACCTAATTTGGTGAAGTTTTCAAATAAGTAATTTACTTCATCGTCAGCAAGGGCTAGGCCAAGTTCAACGTTAGCTGATACTAAAGCATTTTTACCGCCATTTTCAATATCAATGGCTGTTAGCTCACCAGGTTCAGCACTCACAAATAATTTATCAGCATCGCTAAAGTTAGCAAATACGCTTTCCATCATACGGTCATGTAATAAACCAACAAGAAGTTGTTCTTGCTCTTCGTTTAATTCAACGCCATTTTCTAGGCTGACATAGTAAGCCATACCGCGCTCTAAACGCTCTACTTTCGCTAAACCACAATTGTGGGCAATGTCTGTTGATTTAGATGACCATGGCGAAATAGTACCTGGACGAGGAGTAACTAGGTAGAACTGACCTTGAGGCTCATGCTCTTCAATTGTAGGGCCATATGTTAATAGCTGTTGTAAAACCTTTGCTTCATCAGTCGCTAGCTCATTATTAAGTTGAGCAAAGTGGGCAAATTCAGCATATATTTCAGTTACAGGAAGTTGTAATTGTGCGCACTGAGCTAAAAGTTTATTTACTCTAAAGTCAGAAAGTGCTGGAGCGCCACGAAGGTTTTTTATCAACATCGTCATAGGATTAATCACCAAGTTTTATGTAAGGTTTTTATTGAGCTCAGTGCCTGACACAAGAGCTAAAAATTTCGCGCGTATTATAGTTTAATTCTTAGCTTTTAGTAAGCGTTAAAAATGCAATGATTGCGTAAAAAGCACACTAAAAAAAAAGTGCTTGGCTATCAAGCCAATACGAGACACAATTACGCTTATGAAATTTTCAGCTTTTAATAACTTCTCGCAAAAAATAAACAAAAACATTTTGTTTATTTTATTGTTGATCCCTTTACTTTTTTCTTGTGATGAGCAAAAAAAACCTGCAAATTTTGCTCGTATTATTGAGCGCGGCTATGTCAGCGTTGGTACCTTATTTGGTCCTAATAGTTATTATATTAAAGGGGATGGTTTTGCCGGTTTTGAATATGATTTAGCAAAAAAATATGCTGAATACCTAAATGTTGAATTAAAAATAGTACCGAGCTACTCCTTAGATGAGCTATTTCTTAAACTTAATACAGGTGAGGTTGATTTACTTGCATCTGGCTTATCGGTCACTGATAAGCGACTATCTCGTTATCGTTTCGCTCCAAGTTATGAGAAAGTGAGTCAAAAATTAGTTTATAAGCAAGGGAAGGTAAGACCGCGAAAATTGGGTGATCTTAAAGGTAATTTAATGATTACAGCGAGTTCAAGCCATGCTGAAAATTTAGAAAACCTAAAACAAACACATAATGAACTTAGTTGGGTAGAAACATCAGAGTTTGATAGTGAAGAACTTTTATTAAAAATACTAAATGATGAAATAGATTACACCATTATTGACAGCAATACTTTAGCGGTAAACCGTCGTTATTACCCTGAAATTAGTGTTGGGTTTACCATAAAAAAAGCAGAGCCATTAGCTTGGATGGTTGAGCAAGATAGTGATGATGCAATTTTAGCTAGTCTGATTGAATTTTTTGGGCAAGTACATCATGACGGAACGTTATTAGCGCTTGATGACAAGTATTATGGTCATATTGAAGAGTTTGATTATGTAGATACGCGCACTTTTATTCGTGCTATTACAACCAAGCTACCAAAGTATAAAGCGCTTTTTGAAAAGTATGCACAAGAGATTGATTGGCGCTTACTAGCAGCGATTAGCTATCAAGAATCTCATTGGCGACCACATGCGCGCTCTCATACGGGCGTTCGTGGCATGATGATGCTAACGCTTGCAACAGCAAAACAAATGGGGATTAAAAGTAGATTAGATGCCGAACAAAGTATTCAAGGGGGAAGTAAATATTTCAAACGAATGATTAGTAAAATGCCAGATAGAATTCCTAGCCCCGATAGAATTTGGTTTGCACTTGCTTCTTATAATGTTGGTTTTGGTCACTTAAATGATGCAAGAATTATTACTCAACAGCAAGGTGGTGATCCTGACCGTTGGGTTGAAGTAAAAACACGCTTACCATTATTACAACAGAAAAAATATTATAAAAAAACCAAATATGGTTATGCTCGAGGTAAAGAGCCAGTGCATTACGTAGACAATATTCGCCGTTATTATGACACATTAACTTGGCTTGACGATAAGGCTGCTGAAGCTGAGGACAATGCTGATGTTCCTAAAGAGGCTGAGTCAACAGAATAATAGAATAGCGTTACTTTTATTACTTACTTCCTTTCAAAGCTTATTGATAATTTCATACATGAATAATGTAGTTATGATATTTATACAACATAGTAACTTGTCATCTTGCTGTCATATTTATCAATAATAATAACGTCGAATTAATTTACACAACGATGAAAAAAATAAAGGAAATATTATGAAAATAAGAAGACAAATATCAGCAAGCGCTCGCAGAAAACAACTTAAAGTACAGCATCATAAAGTAAATACACGTCGTCAGTTTTACTTTAATCAAGTGTTAAACCAAGAAACTCCAGAGAGAGGAAAAGAGCATTAGGTTTAAGAGTAGGTAACTGATTTATTATGTTAGTTATCGCGAAGAAGCTTTTTAGCTGCCTTTTTTTCATTACGGCGACGTTTGAAAAAACTGGATAATAATTGGCTACACTCTGCTTGCAAAACACCACCAGTAACCTCTATTTGATGATTTAGTTGTTCATTATCAACAAGGTTGAATGTACTGCCTGCCGCGCCTGTTTTTAAATCAGAGCTTGCATAAACAAGTCGTTTAATTCTGCTATGTACTAATAAACCGGCACACATTGGGCAAGGCTCTAATGTTACGTATAAAGTACAATCTAATAGCCTATAATTATTTAAATACTTGCCAGCTTGACGGATTGCTAACATTTCTGCGTGAGCTGAAGGGTCATTTAACATTATTGACTGATTATAACCCTCACCAATAACTTCCCCTTGATAGACAACCACTGCTCCGACTGGAATCTCATTATATGATTCTGCTTTTTGTGCTTGCTTAAATGCTTGCTGCATGAAATAGCGATCGTTGCTTTCAATATTCTCATTATCTAAATTCATTAAAGAAAAAGCTCCAATAAATCATTTAAATATCTGTGACCAAGTTGTGTTACTTGCCATTCACCTTCTGTAGAAAAACTATCTGTACAGGTCATCATTTTTTTACTTTGGGCTTGGCGTAAAATTGGTAATACAGTTTCAGCTGCTAAACCGGTACGTTGTTGATATTCTGCTAAAGTAAAACTTGAAAATAGACGAAGTCGATTCATCATATATTCAAAAGGTAGTTCATCGTCTGTTACCGTATTTAGGTGATCTAATGCTTCTCTACTTGGATCAAGGTAACCCTTTGGATGTTTAATCTTTATAGTGCGCAAAATTCTACTATTTTTTGTATCGGTAATTTTACCGTGTGCACCACAGCCAATACCAAGATAGTCACCAAAATTCCAATAATTTAGGTTGTGCTGGCACTTTTTATCATCAACTTTATTGTTCTGTACTCGACGAAATGCTGAAATTTCATATTGCTGATAACCTGCATCACTTAGTAATTTAAAGCCTTGATCTTGAATATTCCATAAAACTTCATCTTGCGGCAGTTGTGGTGGCTTAGAATGAAAGGCTGTATTTGGCTCAATAGTTAATTGATACCAAGATAAATGATCGGGTTTTAATGAAATAGCCGTTTTTAAATCATCAAGTGCATTCTCTAGATTTTGATTAGGTAAGCCGTGCATTAAATCAAGATTAAAACTTTTCACACCTGATTCATGCGCAAGTGTCGCCGCAACTTTTGCCTGATTAACGTTATGAATTCTACCTAATTTTAGCAGCTTGTCTGATTCAAAACTTTGCACACCAATAGATAAACGAGTAACACCCGCTTTAGCAAAGGCAATAAACTTATCAGCTTCTACAGTACCTGGGTTTGCTTCCAAAGTTATTTCGATATTTTTTTGGGGTGAGTCATTATCGTTTTTAAAACGCGATAATACTTGCTCTAACAGGCTTTTAATAGCACTTGCAGAAAACAAGCTTGGCGTACCACCACCAATAAAAATTGAATGTAGGGGACGTTCTGATAAATCAAAACGTGTGATATCGGCATCTAGATCCGCAATTAAAGCATCAACATAATCTACTTCAGGAATTTTTGATTTTAGTGCATGAGAATTAAAGTCACAATAAGGGCACTTTTCTACACACCAAGGAATATGGATATACAGTGACAAAGGTGGTGTAGTCAATAATGATGAATTCATGAATATTTCTTATGACTATATTTTTGTTAATTTTTTAACTAATTTAGCTAAAGCTTGGCCTCGATGGCTTAATTTATTTTTAAGATCTCGTGGTAGTTGTGCAGAAGACAATTGTAGATCATTTTGCCAAAAAACAGGGTCATAACCAAAACCTTGCTCACCTTGCTTTGAATGACTGATTGAACCTTGCCATACGCCGTGACAAATAATTGGAGTTGGATCGTTTTCATGTTGCATATAAACTAATACACAATGAAAGCGAGCACTACGCTGCTCTTCTGGAACACTCTTTAAGGCATCTAATAATTTATTAGTATTGTCATCATCGCTTGGATTTTCTGTTATATCGCTAGCATAGCGGGCAGAGTACACGCCCGGCGCACCATTTAATGCATCAACTTCTAAGCCTGAATCATCTGCTATGGCTGGTAAACCTGTAATCTTTGCAGCATGACGTGCTTTGATAATTGCGTTTTCAACAAATGTGGTTCCCGTTTCAGCAACATCAGGTACATTAAAATCACTTTGAGGAACTATTTCTAATTGATGAGTAGCAAGTAAATTGGCTAACTCTTTAACTTTACCTTGATTACCGGTAGCTAGAACTATTTTTGACATGGATTGCAGGTACTTTATTTTTAAAAATAATAGACGTAATAATAACGTATTTTGCGAAAGGATTGTAAATATTATCTTTTAGCAAGTGACTAAATGGAAACTTGTCACTTGCTTATTTAGCCTTCAAAATGATTTATTAATCAACATAAAACTTTTGAGAAAATTTTAATGTTTGTTGCTCTTTTCCATCATTAATGTCTAAGGTAAAGTGGATGGTTTCTTCATTACTGTATTTTATTTGAGCTAGATAATAAATGGCATCCCCCTCTATTACTTCGGTAAACTCTACTGCTTTAAATTGTCCTAAATTATTTTTTGCTTTACCGCTAATACTAACGGTTTTAGCTGGGTTTCCTTTTTTAGTATTATCTAAAACAGAAATGTTAATAAGACCGTTATAGCGACTACGGGTGATTCCATAAACTTTTGCTATTTCAGGCGTAAAAAAGGTTGAACCAATAGCCATAAAATGAACATTCATTGAGCCAAGCTTTTTCATGTTTTCAGCGCTAGCATACGAGATTGTAAAAAAGCTGATTGTAATTGCTAGTAAAACTTTAATAATTGAATTTTTCATGTGGCTCTCCTGATTACTTGATTTTAATAAGTTCTGTATTCTCATTATAGAACAGACCTGAAAAAAGGTGCTTTTCGTTCATAAACTACACCCTCAACTTTTATACTCATAAAGTGAGGGGTAAGCATTTTTTCATTCTAAATTACAATGCGCCCCAGTAAGGTAACGAATTAGAAAGAAGAATATTCACCACATTCATTGCTAAAAAGGCAACAATCATAGACAAATCTAAACCACCTAAATTTGGAATAATACGTCGAATAGGGTTTAAAAATGGTTCAGTTAATTGATGGAAAATCATTAGTGTTGGGTTATAGCCCTGCACAACCCAGCTCATTAGCGCCATAATTATCATAATGACAAAAAGTAAAAAGCCAGCTTGCTTTAGTAAAACTAATAACCCGATGTAAAACGCTAAAGCGCCTAAAGATTCACCTGTTAATGCGGCTAAAGTGAAAAATTTTAGGGTAGCCACTACATAGGCCACTACTACTGTAGCTAAATCTAGGCCACCTAAACCAGGAATCACTCTGCGTAAAGGAACTACTATAGGGTTACTTACTTTTACGATAAATTGACTAAGTGGATTGTAAAAATCAGCCTTAACCCATTGCAGCCAAAAACGCATGATTAAAATCATTAAAAATGCATCAAATGCAAATCGAAGTAAGTAAATTATTGCTTCCATTATTTCTCCTGCTAACAATTATTTTAATTTAATTGTTTTTATACTTGTTGTTAATTGATAAGTCTTGGTGAGTGTTAATTACCTTTTGCCATCTCTTCGGCTCTGGTAATTGCTGCATTCATAGCATTGCTTACAGTTGCTTCTAATCCATCTTTTCTAAATTGTTCTAGCGCTGCAAAGGTTGTTCCGCCTTTTGACGTAACATTTTCTCTTAATGTGCTTATGGCAGCCGTATTATGTTCAACCATTTGCGCTGCACCGAGTGCCGTTTGTTGCACTAGCATGCGACTTTCTTGCGCATTAAAACCTAATGCTTGCGCTTGTTTCTCCATTGCTTCCATAAAAAGAAAGAAATAGGCAGGAGCTGAGCCAGCAACCGCAATAATATCGTTAATTTTGTCTTCTGTTTCTAACCAAATAACTTTACCAACCGCAGACATTAATTTATCACTTGCTGCTTTTTGCTCACTATTTACTTCTTTAGAAGCGAAAAGGCCACTCATGCCTAAGCCTAACTGTGCAGGTGTATTTGGCATAACTCTTACAAGTGCAACTTGATGATTTAAGGCTAATTGGATCTGCTCTACAGTAGTGCCCGCTGCAACAGAAACGAATAATTTATTGGTAATATCTATAGCGCCACTCAATTGCTGACAAACACCACAAATAAGATGAGGTTTAACGCTAAGCACTACAATATCAGCAAATTTGGCTGCTTCAATATTATTACTGGTTTGTTGTACGCCAAACTCATTGGCGAGTATTACTCTTTTCTCGGATGAAGGGTTAGCCACCATTATATTTTTTGGCGCAACACCTGAATTTACCAGCCCAATAATAATTGCACGTGCCATATTACCGGCACCGATGAACGCTATTTTTTGCATAATGATTGTTGTCCTAAATGTGATGTTTGTGGAAATAGGTGATGGCAATTGGAAGTTTAATCTCTTTCTCCAAATATAGCCCGACCGATTCTTACCATAGTTGAACCATGCGAAATTGCAGTACTCAAATCATTCGACATTCCCATTGAAAGGGTATCTACAGTAGGATATTGGGCTTGTAATTCTTTAAACAAGTGCTGCATTTTTTCATAGCTTGCTAAACCGGCATTTTTTTCTGGGATAGCCATTAAGCCTCGCAAAGTAAGTTTATCACAGTTATCAACAACTTCAGCTAAAGAAAACAGTTCACTTGCCATGATGCCCGATTTTGATGCTTCCTCACTAATATTGACTTGTAAACAAATGTTTAGAGTTGTATCTTGACAACAATTTGATTCATTTATATCGTTTAAATACTCACCAAAATGTGTGTTTAATCGCGTAGCAACTTTTGCTCTATCAACGCTATGAACCCATGAGAAATTTTTAGCAATTTGTTTTGTTTTATTTGATTGAATTGGGCCTATGAAATGCCAACATAGCGAGGGCAGATGTGACAGTTGAGCTATTTTATCTATTGCTTCTTGTAAATAGTTTTCACCAAAGTTGTGTTGACCAGCAAGGTAAGCTTGTTCTATAGCAGATGCAGGTTTGGTTTTACTTACAGCAAGCAATGTGACAGGATTTTGTCTATTATTTAAGAATGCTTTATTTTCTTGCGTGTTAGGGGAATAAACTGCATGACAGGCTTCATCAATCTGTTGTTGAATCTTTTTAATATTTTCTTTTATTGTGTTCATGTTTTTTAGCTAGATAGTATTGGTTATAAGACGTTAATATAGAATTAGCAAACAGTACTTTAACAGATAAACCAAGGATTTTTTATGGATATTACCGAACTACTTGCATTTAGTGTGCAGCATGAAGCATCAGATTTACATTTATCAACTGGGTCACCACCATTGATTCGAGTTGATGGCGATGTGCGTAAATTGAATATCCCTGCTTTTGATGCTAAAGATGTTAACGCTTTAGTTTACGACATTATGAATGATCGACAACGTAAAGAGTATGAAGAAAACCTAGAAGTCGATTTTTCTTTTGAAGTGCCAAATTTAGCGCGTTTTAGGGTAAATGCTTTTAATCAAAACCGTGGTCCTGCTGCTGTATTTCGTACCATACCAAGCAAAATATTATCACTGGATGATTTAGGTTGTCCTGATATTTTTCGTGATATTTCCGATACACCACGTGGTTTAGTATTGGTAACTGGCCCTACGGGTTCAGGTAAATCGACAACTTTAGCTGCTATGGTTGATTATATTAACCACTCTAAAAATGATCATATTCTAACCATTGAAGATCCAATTGAATTTGTTCATGAAAATAAGCTTTGTTTAATTAACCAGCGTGAAGTTCACCGTGACACTTTAAGCTTTGAAGCGGCATTACGCTCAGCTTTACGTGAAGATCCCGATGTTATTCTAGTAGGGGAAATGCGAGATTTAGAAACCATTCGACTTGCAATGACGGCTGCTGAAACAGGGCATTTAGTTTTCGGTACACTGCATACCACTTCTGCACCTAAAACTATTGACCGTATAATTGATGTATTTCCTGCCGCCGAGAAGTCTATGGTTCGCTCTATGTTATCAGAATCTCTGCGTGCGGTTATTTCTCAAGCGTTAATTAAAAAGGTGGGCGGTGGTCGTGTTGCTTCTCATGAAATCATGATTGGAACACCTGCTATTCGTAACTTAATTAGAGAAGATAAAATTGCACAAATGTATTCTGCTATTCAAACAGGTATGTCTAATGGCATGCAAACTATGGATCAATGTTTACAAAACTTAGTTAATCGCGGTGTGATTACTAAGGCATCAGCAATGGAAAAAGCAGTAGATAAAAATCAATTCCAGAGCTACTAGAAAATTGCAGAACTATAAGGACAGAAATATCCAATGAACTTTCATCAGTTATTAGAAAAAATGGTGAGTGCAGGCGCCTCTGATTTGTTTGTTACGGCTAAATTAGCTGTTAGCGCAAAAATTAATGGTGAGTTACAACCTATAACCGATCATGCTTTGTCAGCTGATGAGTCGCTAAATTTGGTTCATAATGCGATGAACGAAAAGCAGAGACACCAATTTAACGATGAAAAAGAGTGTAACTTTGCAATATCTGTTGAAGATATTGGTCGTTTTAGGGTCTCTGCTTTTTGGCAAAGAGATATGGCGGGTATGGTTATTCGTCGAATTGTAACTGATATACCTGACGTTGATGACTTGGGGCTACCTTCGGTACTTAAAGATGCGGTGATGTCAAAGCGAGGCTTATTACTTTTTGTTGGTGGTACGGGCACAGGTAAATCAACATCGATGGCATCTTTAATTGGTTATCGAAACCGAAACTCTCGAGGACATATTCTTACTATTGAAGATCCCGTTGAATTTGTGCATGAACATGCAAAAAGCATGATCACTCAACGTGAAGTTGGCATAGATACCGAGTCATTTGATGCTGCGCTGAAAAGTTCGTTACGTCAAGCTCCAGATGTAATTTTAATTGGTGAAATTCGTAGTCAAGAAACGATGGAACATGCATTAAGTTTTGCTGAAACAGGCCATTTATGTATTGCTACTTTACATGCTAATAATGCCAACCAAGCGATTGATCGTATTATGCATTTAGTTCCTGCAGACCAACATGGTAAATTGTTATTTGATTTAGCATTGAATTTACGTGGTATTATTGCTCAGCAATTAGTACCAACTTTAGATGGTAACGGGCGTGTTGCTGTAATAGAAGTTTTATTAAATTCTCCATATATTGCAGAGTTGATCAAAAAAGGTGAGATAGGCAGTATTAAAGAAATTATGCAGAAGTCAAATGAACTTGGTATGCAAACATTTGATCAAGCGCTGTTTAATTTATATCAACAGAATCTAATTTCATATGCTGACGCTATTCATCATGCAGATTCCCCAAATGATTTACGTTTAATGATTAAATTAAGGGGCAACGATCAAGGAGGAACAGGTGGGTTAGCAGGTATCACTATTGAAGGTTTAGAGCCTAAATAGTAATTAATTACCCATTTTTTTTCTATATTGCAAGGCGAGCACTTTTAATATGTCTCGCCATGTAATAATCCCAATGGCTTTGTTCTTATCATTAACGACGGGCAAACATGAAATGTGGTTATCATAAAAAAGTAACACAGCTTCGTTTAACGATTGATGTGCTTGTGCAGTAATTAGATTTCTAGCCATTATTTGATGCAATTTTTTTTGCATTAAAGCAGTATCTCTAGGTGTTTCTTGGCTCGTACCCGCAGTAGGGCTTGTGCTCTTATAGAGATCTCTGTCAGTAATTACGCCCGCTAATAAATCTTCGTCATCAGTAATAAGTATATGATGAATATCTTTTTTTTCAAAAATATCTTTGGCTTTACCTAAAGTTGCATCCATAGGTAAAGTTATTAACTTTTTATTCATTAACATTTCTACTTTCATTATCAAACTCTACTTTATTTTTTATTTAAAGAAAACCAGATTATTCAAATGCTATCTTTGAGGTAAATCAATATAAGTTAAGTTTAGTAGTAGCCTCAGAAAAGCTAGATTGGTCAACCTGTATTAATACTTGCTGTATTTTGTTCACTTAAAAATACCTGAAAAGAAATAGTTACTCAGATAATTCAAAATTATTGTGTTTGTCACATTGTTAAATAATCTTTATTTAACAATATATTAAAGTGCATTTCTCTTTCGAGTTTACACCTTTATCTTCAAACTGAGCACTTTTTTATAGCTGTCTTTTAACTGTAATAAAACTGTCATATAACTGTCATATAATCCTGACCGTTAAGATTTCATACTCTGAGTGAAAGTCGCTTAGTAAAGTTAACATTGTCGGATAAATACGTTATTATCCGCCCTGAAAAATAATAAACTGGAAACCATTATGGCCAGAAACACAATATTAGGCGTCTTTGCAAAGTCACCTATTAAACCATTAGAAAAACATATCCGCTTGGTTGTTAAATGTAGCAATCAACTTATTCCTTTCTTTTCAGCTTGTTATGAGCATGATTGGAGTGAGGCGACTAAAATCCGTCGCAAAATTTCTAAGTTAGAGCAAGATGCTGATACTTTAAAACGTCAATTACGATTAGAATTACCTGGTGGCTTGTTTATGCCAGTAGACAGAGCTGATCTACTCGAATTACTTACTCAACAAGATAAAATAGCCAACTGTTCAAAGGATATTGCAGGGCGTGTTTTAGGTCGTAAATTAGAAATACCAACTAGTTTACAAGAACAATTTTCAGCTTACTTAGGACGTTGTATTGAAGCAACAGAAAAAGCTGCACAAGCAATAAACGAATTAGATGATTTGTTAGAAACAGGTTTTAAAGGTCGTGAAGTTGCTCTAGTTGAGAAAATGATTAATCAATTAGACGAAATTGAAGATGATACAGATTCTATGCAAATTGCATTGCGTAAAGATTTGCTTGCTTTAGAACCTGATTTAAATCCGGTTGATGTAATTTTCTTATATCAAATCATTGATTGGGTTGGCTCTTTAGCTGATCTAGCTGAGCGTGTTGGTGCACGTTTAGAAATTCTTCTTGCTAGAAAATAAGGGTTAACTGATGGAAATTTTACTTAACTCTGGATCTACCTTAGTTATTATGGCTGCTGTTGTTGGCCTCTTTATGGCGTGGGGTATTGGTGCAAATGATGTTGCCAATGCAATGGGAACCTCTGTTGGTTCAAAAGCATTAACAATCAAACAGGCTATCATTATTGCTATGGTATTCGAATTTGCAGGTGCTTATTTAGCTGGTGGTGAAGTTACTTCAACAATACGTAAAGGCATTATTGATGCTAGCTTCTTTGTTGATTCTCCTGAACTACTTGTTTTTGGGATGATCTCTGCATTGTTTGCCGCAGCGACTTGGTTGCTTATTGCATCGGCATTAGGTTGGCCAGTATCGACAACACATTCTATTGTTGGCGCTATTGTAGGTTTTGCTGCAATGGGTGTAAGTGTTGATGCGGTAACTTGGTCTAAAGTAGGCGGTATTGTTGGCAGTTGGGTTATAACACCGTTAATCTCGGGTGTTATTGCATTCCTCATCTTCAATAGTGCACAAAAGCTAATTTTTGATACGGATAAACCACTACAACAAGCAAAACGTTGGGTGCCGTTATATATGTTTTTAGCAGGTTTTGTTCTAGCGCTAGTTACGATCAAAAAAGGTCTTAAACATTTAGATTTACATATTGGCAACACTGAAGGCTTTATTTACGCCGCAATCACTGCAGTCATTGTTGCTCTTATAGGTAAGGTGTTTATTAACCGTCTTAAGTTTGATGAGTCAGCAGCATTAAAAACTCATTATGCAAATGTAGAAAAAGTTTTTGCTGTATTAATGATAGTAACTGCGTGTTGTATGGCTTTTGCTCATGGTTCAAATGATGTTGCTAACGCAATTGGCCCACTAGCTGCTGTTGTTAGTATTGTAGATAATGGCGGTCAAATTGCTGCTAAATCTACTCTAGCTTGGTGGATATTACCATTAGGTGGTTTTGGTATTGTTGCAGGTTTAGCTATTTTTGGTCATAAAGTTATGGCTACAATTGGTCAAGGCATAACTCATTTAACACCAAGCCGTGGCTTTGCCGCAGAGCTAGCTGCTGCTTGTACTGTTGTTATTGCTTCTGGCGCAGGACTACCTATTTCAACAACACAAACGTTAGTAGGTGCTGTACTGGGTGTAGGTATGGCTCGTGGTATTGCGGCAATCAACTTAGGTGTGGTTCGTAATATTGTTGTTTCGTGGGTAATTACTTTACCAGTAGGTGCGGGACTATCAATTATCTTCTTCTGGATAATGCAAGCTACTTTCGTATAAGAATACTCTGAAAAATAGTTAAACAAAAAAGCCGCAATTGATGCGGCTTTTTTATTGGGTTAACTATTGTAAATAAACTTTAGCTAGAAATTAATTACGTGCAGTTACTTCAAGTAAATGGTAACCAAATTGTGTTTTAACTGGGCCTTGTACTTCATTTAGCGGCGCAGAAAATACTACCTTATCGAACTCTGGAACCATTTGACCTGGACCAAAAGTACCAAGATCACCGCCTTGTGCTTTTGAAGGACAATTTGAATGCTCTTTTGCTACTTCTGCAAAATCTTTTCCATCTTCAATTTCAGCTTTTAATGCTAAGCACTGTTCTTCAGTGTCAACCAATAAATGGCGTGCTGCAGCTTGGGACATAATTCGTTTCTTCCTTTATAGTTATAATAAATATCGTATTTACCTTATCGTATTTTTCTTTGATTTTAAAGGTCTGTTGATTTAAATTAGTTAGTTGTAAATACACATGATAAATCGATTTAAGCTGAACTGGTGTTTGGACTTTTTTAGCCTCAAAACTTAACCTCAAAGATAAAATACTATGAGCAATAGCTTATTTAATAATAAACTTCCTAACCTAAAACATTTGAATTATTTATTGGCATTAGATAAACATCAAAACTTTAATAAAGCTGCAGAAGCATGCTTTGTCAGCCAATCTACACTCAGTAGCGCTATTGTAAAGCTAGAAGAGCAACTATCATGTCAATTACTTGAAAGAGATCATAAACGCTTTATTTTCACTAGCCATGGCAAACGAGTCGTAGAACTGGCTCAAAGATTAATTGTGCATGCGAATGAGTTTATCGTTTTTTCTCAGCAGCAGGGATGTGAAAATAGTGGCAGTATTAATCTAGGCTGTATTCCAACAATAGCGCCTTTTTTATTAACGGATTTGGTGCAAGATTGTCAAAAAAAATTACCAAACCTTGAGTTATACCTCAGAGAAGATACAACTGATAATTTGCTTTTACAATTGGAGCAAGGGGAGATTGACTGTGCGATACTTGCTTTCCCTATCCCTAACAACAACTTTTTCTCGACAATATTAGGGCAGGATAAATTTTATATTGCTGGTGACAAAGAGTTAATAAGTCACTTTCAAGCTTCTTCTGATTATCAAAGCTTACCAGAAAAAAGCGTTTTCTTACTTAATGAAGAGCATTGTTTAACTGCACACGCAATATCGGCATTAAAATTATCAAATGCAAGTTTGATTAACAGTTTTTCAGCTTCAAGTTTAGCTACATTAGTACAAATGACAGCTTTTCATCATGGAGTAACTTTTTTACCTGAAATGGCAGTAAAAAGAGGTGTTGGGGAATTAGAAGGCTTATTAATAAAGCCCATGCAAGCAGATATTTATAGAGATATAGGTATGGTGTGGCGTAAAACGAGTATGCGTGAGGCAACTTTTACATCGTTAGCTAGTGTTGTAAGTAATACTTTGTTGTGCAATAAGTAAGATAGTTTTAACTATCTTTACATGCATTCCTTGTAGCGTCATGATTGGAATATGAAAGTAAGTTATTATTTAGTACATTGCTTTCTTTCACGTCAGATCGAGTAAAAAAAGCAATTATTTGCTGTAACTTATCATTGAACATGATTGAAAATTCAAAAAACTTATTTTTTTCTTTGATAACTTTTGCTTGTATAAAGCTTAAGCCTTCATCCGCTTGTTGTGCTTCCCAAACAGGAGACAATAACGAGTGAGATGCAATCGGAGAAGATAAACTATAAGCCTTATTCTCGTTAGCGGCTTCATTTTTAGCGCAGCTAGACCAAGATATAATTACAACAGATGTTATTAGTAACAGTGCTATTAGCTGTTTCATTTGTTTATTCCTTTAGAGTCCCTGAATCCAATTAGACCGTTTATACGGAGTAAAGTTTCATATTTAAATAAATTATTTTATTTTTTTAGTGATCTTTAAAACTATTCACTATTCAAAGTAAGCGATAATACGGTAATAATCTTATTTTGGGTATGCTGAAAACAAAAAAGCAAATGATATTAGTAGTATATCATTTGCTTTGATTATGTTTGATAAAAGGTGTGTTCTATTGATTATTTACTTTTTATCTATTAATACAAACAACTCTCTAATTGTTTGCAAGCTCTTGTTTTTTATCTAAACGACACTTATGCAATAATGGTTCTGTATAACCACTTGGTTGTTCAGCTCCTTGAAACACTAATGCAGATGCTGCTTTAAAGGCAATACTAGTTTCAAAGTTATCACTCATTGCTTGGTAGCTTGGGTCATTAGCATTTTGTGAGTCAACAATTTTAGCCATTTTCTCTAAACTTGCTTGAACTTGTTCTTTAGTACAGATGCCATGGTGTAACCAGTTAGCCATATGTTGGCTAGAAATACGTAAAGTTGCTCTATCTTCCATTAAACCAACATCATTGATATCAGGAACTTTTGAACAACCAATTCCTTGATCAACCCAGCGTACAACGTAGCCTAAAATACCTTGAGCATTATTGTCTAACTCTTCCGTTATTTCAGTATCACTCCAGTTCGTGTCTGTTGCTAATGGAATAGTTAAAATATCATCCAAGTCAGCACTTTCACGTTGCATTAACTCTTTTTGCAATGAGAATACATCGATACGGTGATAATGTAATGCATGTAATGTTGCTGCCGTTGGTGAAGGAACCCAAGCAGTATTTGCGCCTGCTTCAACATGATTAATTTTGGTTGCAATCATGTTAGCCATTTGATCTGGAATTGGCCACATACCTTTACCAATTTGAGCTTTTTGGCTAAAGCCACAAGCTAAACCAACATCAACATTGTTATTTTCATAAGCGCCAATCCATGGAGTTAGCTTGATATCTGCTTTACGAGCCATTGGGCCTGCTGCCATTGAAGTGTGTATTTCATCACCTGTTCTATCTAAAAATCCGGTATTAATGAATACAACACGCTCTTTTGCAGCATGGATACAATTTTTTAAATTAACACTGGTACGTCTTTCTTCATCCATAATACCCATTTTGATAGTATTACGTGGTAACGAAAGAGCATCTTCTACACGAGCAAATAAAGTATCAGCAAACTGTACTTCATCCGGACCATGCATTTTAGGTTTAACGATATAGATAGAAGCTTCATTACTATTACTAAGCTCACCATTACCTTTTAAATCGTGTAGAGCGATTAATGATGTCACTACTGCATCCATAATGCCTTCAGGTACTTCTCGGCCTTTTTCATCAATAATGGCATTGTTAGTCATTAGGTGACCAACATTACGTACGAACATCAAACTACGGCCTTTAAGCTGTACTGAATCACCAGATAATGATTGGTAATTACGATCGCTGTTCATTTTACGAGTAAATACTTGACCGTTTTTGTTAATTTCTTCTGTTAGGGTGCCTTGCATCAATCCTAACCAATTACGGTATGCAACTACTTTATCTTCGCCATCAACAGCAGCTACAGAATCTTCACAATCCATTATTGTGGTAAGTGCCGATTCAAGTTTAATATCACTTAAAGTAGACGGCTCTGATTTGCCAATAATGCTATTTGCATCAAATGTTAATTCAAGATGTAAACCATTATGTCTAAAGGCTAAAGTGTCAGGTTGACTAATGCTACCTGTGAACCCGATAAAAGCATCGCTATTCTTTAAAGAGCTTTGCTCGCCGTTAGCTAAACTTACCATTAATTGCTGCTCGTTTAAGTGGTAAGCAACAGCATCTTGGTGACTTCCGTTAGTTAATGGAATCGCTTGGTCTAAAAACTCTTTAGCATAAGTAATTACCTTTGCGCCGCGAACAGGATTATAACTACCTGACTTCTCTGCTCCGTCATCTGTACTTATAACGTCGGTACCATAAAGCGCATCATATAAGCTGCCCCAACGTGCATTCACAGCGTTCAAAGCAAAGCGAGCATTCATAATAGGTACAACAAGTTGAGGGCCCGCAATACTTGCTAATTCAGCGTCAACGTTTTCAGTGCTTATTGAGAAGTCTTCTACTACTGGAGCTAGATAGCCTATTTCAGTTAAAAATTCTTTATAGTTAGCAAAATCAAACTTATCGCCAGAGTTATTTTGATGCCAAGTATCTATTTGTGATTGGAGATCATCTCTTTTAGCAAGCAACTGTGCATTTTCATCGGACAGGTCGTGAATTATTTTAGCAAAAGATTGCCAAAATTCTGCTGAAGATATACCTGTTTCAGGAAGCGCTTCACGTTCAATAAAATCATGTAGATTTTCGTTTATAGTTAAACCTGATAATTGAATTGTTTGGGTCATATTTTCCTCACTTGCCTTGCTTGTTTGGCTATAGCGTACTTTGATAAAAGCATTTATTGCTAGAATGAAATAGTCATACTTAATAATTTAAGTATATATATGCTCATCCTATTCAGAATGGAAATAACTAGCAATAGTAAGAGATTAATAGCTATTATTTATTTTGTGAATGTTATGTGTGTTGATATATGTTTTTATTATATAAGAAGCGTTATATTGGGGAAAGTATACGTAAACTGGAAGTCGAGATATTTAAGTGAATATGAATATATAGCGAGGTTATATAGGTGCTATAGAGTATTTCTATCTGATAATATTTGCATCTAGATAGAGAGAAAATTTACCTCTATCTAGATGCGATTAACTTTTAGTCAATCATTTGAACTTGTCTGGCAGCTTCAATAACTAATTGCCTAAACCATATATGACTTGCGTCATGATGCAGTAAAGGGCTCCAGATCATTTTTAATTCCATTTCAGGGATCTCAAATGGTGGTTTTATAATGATATAGCTATCATCATTTTTATGCAGCATTGCGGCTTTGGTAGGTAATGTTGCGATTAAATTATCTTGATAAGCTAATTGCATAGCAACGTGATAATTTCGAGTGAATACTTTAATGTCACGCTTTTTACCTAGTTTTGCGAGAGACTCATCTACCCAGCCAAGTTTTTGAACATCATTAGGGTTCATACCAACGCCAACGCCAAAGCCTGTTTTTGAAACCCATACGTGCTTAGCTGCAAGGTATGCATTGAGGTTGAACTTAGCAACCACAGGGTTGTCAGCACTAAGTAAACAAGAGAATGAATCACGCCACACAGACTTTTGATGGAAAGACTGAGGTAACTCGTCAAACCGGTTAATCGCCATGTCAATTTTACCTGCTTCAACATCATGAAAGGTAACATCACTTGGTGTCATTATATCAATAGTAACATTTGGTGCTGTTTTATTAAGTAACTTTAATAGCTCTGGTAGCAGGGTTGATGCAGCATAATCACTTGCCATAATTCGAAAAACACGCGTACTATTTTTTTCGTTAAACTCTTCTTCACCCTGAAGTGCTTCTTCTAACTCGAGTAAAATCTTTCTAATAATAGGGGCTAAAGTTCTTGCTCTTTCTGTGGGCACCATGCCATCAGAAGTTCGAACTAAAATAGGGTCATTAAACAAGTTACGTAAACGTTTTAAACCGTTACTCATTGCTGGTTGTGTAATATTTAGCTGGTTAGCAGCACGGGTAACATTTTTCTCACGAAGCAAAACATCTAGATAAATGAGTAAGTTTAAATCAATTTTGGAAATATTCATGACTTTAATGACTCTTTGTAAAAACATAAGTGAAATATATATAAGCGAATTTTTTGTAATATTCAATATTTTTTATTACCAATTTATGAATCAGTAATAGGGCATAAATTGGCATTTTCGTTTAAGTTACTGTTTTTAATTAATATATTAACGTTTTGTTACTTTTATTGCATATTTAAAATACAGGTATTTTCTGTGTGAATGATGGTAATCATAATTATATATTTCCTAAATGCTTAGGGGGTGGACTATTATTTTTGTCAACAAGTGTGTTGGCGATTAAAAAACTAATGCACTGCTCAAGCTAATTTAGCTTTTTAAATACTACTAACGAAAGTAAACGGAGATTGATATGTCTAATTATCAAAGTGCAATAGAAGCGGTTCAAGCGATTAAAGCAAAGGCAGGTAGTTCTTGGGATCCAATTAATCCTGAATCAATTGCTCGTATGCGTACTCAAAATAAATTTAAAACTGGTTTAGAAATTGCCCAGTATACTGCAGACATTATGCGTGCTGATATGGCTGCATTTGATGCAGACAAAACTAAGTACACTCAATCTCTAGGTTGCTGGCATGGTTTTGTTGGCCAACAAAAAATGATTTCTATCAAGAAACATTTTAATGGTCAAACTGATCGTCGTTACTTATACCTTTCAGGTTGGATGGTAGCTGCACTACGTTCTGAGTTTGGTCCTCTTCCTGACCAATCTATGCACGAAAAGACATCTGTTGCTTCATTAGTTGAAGAGCTATACACATTCTTGCGTCAAGCTGATGCACGTGAACTAGGTGGTTTATTCCGCGAACTAGACGCAGCAAGAGACGCTGACGATCAAGCAAAAGCTGCAGACATTCAAGATCAAATTGACAACCATGTAACTCACGTTGTACCAATTGTTGCTGATATCGATGCTGGTTTTGGTAACGCTGAAGCGACTTACCTAATGGCTAAGCAAATGATCGAAGCAGGTGCTTGTGCACTTCAAATCGAAAACCAAGTTGCTGATGAAAAACAATGTGGTCACCAAGATGGTAAAGTAACTGTACCTCATGCTGATTTCCACGCGAAAATTCGCGCTTTACGTCACGCTTTCTTAGAGCTAGGTATCGACAACGGTTTAATCGTTGCACGTACTGACTCTGAAGGTGCTGGTCTTACTAAAGAAATCGCTGTTGTTAAAGAGCCGGGCGATTCAGGTGATATCTACAACTCTTACTTAGACGTTGAAGAAATCGATGTAGCTGACATGGGTGAAGGCGATGTTGTATTTAACCGTGGTGGCAAATTAGTTCGTCCTAAGCGTTTACCTTCAGGTTTATACCAATTCCGTGCAGGTACTGGTCATGAGCGTTGTGTATTTGACTGTATCGGAGCATTAAATGCAGGTGCTGATTTACTTTGGATTGAAACTGCTGTTCCTACAGTTCATGAAATTGCTGGCATGATGGATGACGTACGTAAAGTTCACCCAGATGCGAAACTTGTTTATAATAACTCTCCATCTTTCAACTGGACGCTTAACTTCCGTCAACAAACTTATGATGCAATGGTTGAAGCGGGTGAAGATGTTTCAGCATATGACCGTTCTAACTTAATGAGCGCTGATTATGATAACTCTGAATTATCTGCTGTTGCTGATGAACGTGTTCGTACTTTCCAAGCTGATACAGCTCGTGAAGCAAACGTATTCCATCACTTAATCACACTTCCTACTTACCATACTACTGCGTTATCTGTAGATAACTTAGCTAAAGAGTACTTCGGTGAGCAAGGTATGCTTGGTTATGTTAAGAAAGTACAACGTGAAGAGATTCGTCAAGGTATCGCGTGTGTTAAACATCAAAACATGTCTGGTTCAGACATGGGTGATGACCACAAAGAATACTTTGCTGGTG